>CBFGQN010000001.1:0-31305 GCA_965650895.1 uncultured Ignavibacteria bacterium
AGACCGCACCGCATGAAGTTGCGTACGACAGCACGGAGAACCACACGGTCCTGCGGCTGCGGAGCGCCGGAAAGGACCGGCAATTCCTCTCGGCCCTCGTGCCGCGATCCCTGAGTAACGACCAGGAATTGGAATCGACCGTCGAAGAGGGGAGCACAACGATGGTGACCAGACTGCCGGACCACACGGTTATCACCGTCGGTGCGGACACGACATTCCGAACGGTTTCTCCATTGGCAACCGCTCTGCCGGGAGAGATCGGCACCGATGCGCCGCTGGCTCTGCTGAGGATCGAACCGTTCTCCGGATTCCCGACAAAGATGTTCATGCGCAACGGCAAGACGCTGAGTTATGACGGTAGGGAACTCCTGTCGAGCAGTGTTCGCACTGATCTGGCGATCGTACCCGGAACCTCCGGATATCAGGGGTACTGCAAAGACTCCGGATTCATCTTTATCGGCATCGATTTCATTCCCCATGAAGTCACAGGCAAAGGAGTGCGTGAATGGCATATCCTCTGGGCCACCGGACGAATCGCCATCGATCTGCAGGAGGGAGGCTATTTCTCCATGCTGCAGGGACTGACCGCAGACGACCCGAATATCGCCTCACGGGAGACCCGCATCGCCGGCATCAGACGACTGGACGACGAACATCTCTTCCTGGAGATCGCGGGAACAACTCCGGACGAAATGGAGATCGCCGTCTTCGACCTGACCGGACGGCGGATCCTCCCCGACAGCGACTCCCCGATCCTCCCGGTCGCCGAGTTGCCGGAAGGGGTCTACATCATCGCACTCTTCAGCGAAGGAAGGCGGGTCGATTCGCGGAAGTATGTGATGGTGCGGTAGGGGTTTACCACCATTCGTAGTGGTATTCTTTGATAAGAAGTGGGCGGGTGTCGGAGTCGTCGACACCAGACCAGATGACAGGGGCAAATCCGGAGGCACCATAGTCCGCCCTACGGTTCCATATCCATGAGAGGAGAGGCAATCCGTACACATCAAACAGTGTCTGGTCCAGAAGCTCTCCTGTTGATCCGAAGCGACGTTCTACTCTACCAATTCCCTGATACCATTCAATCTTCGTTTCGCCACCATAATTTTTGAACGGATCAAGAATTATTCTTTTGCTCATCTCTCCATTTTTACCGTAGACAAAGAGAACCGAGTACCAGCATGAATCGAGTCTTGTCACTCTGTTGTCGTCTATCCAGTCATCGTAATGGTAGTGTACGGTATCGTAGTATCTGTCACTACCAAGCAGCATCGGAAGCGGAATGATCGTACTCTCAAGCCGACCTGCGGTGTTATACAGAAAGCGTGCCCGCACTGTCCGATTTCCCGTCTCGGTCCAAACTGCTTCAATGCGATCAGTATCTCCACGATGGTTATAGAAATAGTACTCCCTTTCTGTTATACCGGAATCCGAGAAAAGACTGAACAGGTCAGCGATGAAATTTGCCCCCAGATTAACGGTCCCTTCAAAGCATCGGATCTCGCTCACCCTTTCCTTGTCGGGAGTATAAAAGTAGAAAGCCTGTCGAACTGAACAACTCGGCAAGGATAAGAGGTTGCAGTATATCTGCGGACCGAAGTCGTCACCCAGATCCGAATTAGGGTAGAAAGAAAGCTCGAATTCCGACATTGTTCTTCCTGCCGTATCATAGGTAGTCATACGCACCGGCATCACGACTTGACCCGAATCATATTCCTCTCTAGAGGAGAAACAACCAGCATCAACACCGACGGAAAGACCGTCCACCAGACTCCTCTCCCAACTCATCACCGAACGGATACGACGTGGCGGGTGGTCCTTGACCCGTCTATCCCTTTGTCCATCGCAGGCAATAATCATCAGCGGAACGATCAGGCAGATTGCAATTGCGTGTCTCATGGCGATGCTCTCCGTTATGAAAAGTGAATGCGGGAATCGGTGACGGAGAGGAATGCAAAGAGAGAGCCGGAACGGGTCGGCTCTCTCTTTTTCGGGAATTCGTGGGTTGGGTGGGGTCGGATCGTGCAATGTGCAATCGGGAATGTGGCGGATGCAAGGGAGTGCCCGATCAATGGTACACGGATGACGCGGATCGGACGGATTTGCACAGATCGGAAAAGATTGCGTGTCGGAACGACTACACCGATTCCTCGTCTCCGGAGCGAACCATCTCAACGCATCGGGCGATCACATCCTCCACCCTCTTCCGTTCACCATCAGGCAATCCGCCGGTGGCGGCGAGACGGCTGAGTGCGCTGGAGATCCGGGCGATGTCGTCACGCGAGCCGAGGTAGCCGACCCGGGCCGGGAGGATCATCGCAAGGGATTTCAGGTCGCGCCGCTCGCACCACTCGTCGATCAGTTCGTCCAGTCCTTCGATCCGGACCGCGTCGCTCCCCACTCTTCGCAGGCCTTCGGCAATGCCGGAGCGGATCATGTCGCCGTAGGGTCCGGCCGGAAGACCGGAGGCATGATCGGCCCCCTCGCGATAGAACGATTCGGCCTTTTCTCTTTCACCCATCACTTCGTATGAGTGACCGAGATTGAGACAGAGGGAGGGAAGATGTTCCTTCACCCCGTCGAGTCCACGCGCCCGCTCCAGCGCCTCCCGGTTCCAGCGGAGCGCCTCGGCCGGATCGCTCCGGTTGCGGGCCAGATAGTGGGCGGCGGTAAAGGCTTCGAAATCGTTCGAGGCGATCTCCCACGCCTCCTGAAAACGCCGGTCGGCCCCCTCCCGATCTCCCAGCCCCTCCAGTTCCATCCCCGCCGCGCAGAGACGGACGACGGGATTTTCCGGATCAAACTTCATGGCAGTATATCCTGATGAACGTTCATGTGAAGTGTGTGCGGGACGAATCTACAACTGTTCATCCGGATGGAAAGGCTTGTTCCGGCGTCAGTGGCGGAAACACGGGACGGGAAACCCCGATCAGTTTTCAACCGCATCGGGATGGGGGAACGTCCCCTCATCTTCGGAGGGATCGCGCGGCTTCAGACAGGCGAAATCCTTCTCCACGTTCAGCCCCAACGTCATCCCCTCTCCGATGCCGATCTCCCCTTCAAAGCCGACGTCGTCGGAATCGTTCAGGCGACGGCACAGTTCATCGGCCATCAGCACCCGGATTTCTCCCGGACGGTAGCGACAGTCGAAGCCGGAAATCCCCGAAGCAGCTTCCACCCCGTAGGAGAGCGTCATCTCCTCGCCCGGACCGAATCGCAGAACATCCGTGACGCTCCCCTGCTCGACCAGACGACGCAGATCCTCACGGCCGAGACGAAGCCGGATCGTGTTTGCCCGAATACGCAGTTTCATCTTCTCTCTCCTCCCGATACTGAACAGTTGAATCAATACTCCCCACTCCGGGGTGAACGTTCGGCAGGTTCTACAGGTTGACCGTCATCATACCGTAACCCCACCATCCGAGGTCGCCTCCGACAACGCTTCGCATCAGCTCATCGGCCAGGAAGACCGAAGCGCCGAAGGTAAAGGTCGCGTGACTCCTGTTGTTTTGCGTGTGATACTTCCAGACGAAGGTTGCGTCGATCTCCTTCCCGAGTCCGGTCCCCCCTCCCTGGTCGACGGCGGTCGTAAACAGATGACCGTCGAGGGCGGCCGAGACATCATCGGAGAACTTCAGCCGCGTCGTCACCCCCACGTCCTGCAATCCGGCAGTTCCGTTGCCGCCGGGGAAATAGTCCATGTAACCGTAGAACTTGTGGTTGGTGGCAAAAAGCGTGTTGAACGCACCGAACGTGTCGTCGGTCGGATCGTCATCGCCGGAAAGTCTGGCATAGAGTGCGCCGATTCCGAACCGGTCGACCGTGTAGAGGAGCTTGCCTGCGACCAGAAACGCCCCGTAGGAAGAGAGGGGGAGTCCGTCTCCTCCCTCAAATCCCCTCCCTCCCTGCCACGCGAATTCACCTTCGTAATCGAAGGGGGCGATCGATCCGCGAACAAACGTTCCGGCCGTGATCCGGTTCCGGGCCTGCGATCCGGAGTCCTCTCCGCGAGGAAGTGCCCGCGTGTCGTTGTCGTACAGCGCAAAGACATCCCCCTTGTGGTTTCCACCGAAGTTCAGCGAACTCCAGAGACCGTACAGATTCGTCGAGAAGAGATCGTCCAGCCGCTCAAGCGAATCGGTTTCAATGCCGAAGCCGAGGCGTGAGGCGAAGAGATCGACCGATCCCCAGTCATCTGCGGTCCGGAGTCTGATCGCATCGAACGACCGGCCGACATTGCTCCAGCCGACCGCACCGATCAGCCGCTCATTCCCGTAGATCATCTCCTGCCGACCGATCTGCAGGTCCAGACCGGAGCCGAGAAGATCGGGAAGGCGGACAAACGCCTGATGCACATCGAGCCGGTCGGCACTTCCGTCCATAGTGCTCTGCTCCTCACCGAAGGTGCGTGAATCCTGAATCACCATGACCCCTTCCACATCATCAGTCGGCGAGAAGAAGATCCCGGCACGGGTACGCAAAAGATGAAAATCTCCGAACCGATCCCCCCCATCCTCCGCGACACGTCGTCCGTCGGCCTCGAAACGATAGCGGATCTCGCCGCTGAACTTCACCACCCGCTCCCGTACCGCAATGTCTGCCGTCTCCTGTCCCATCAACCCGGTCTGACCGCTGAGGAAGAACGTCGCCAGCAGGAAGGGGACCGGCAGGATCTGCCGAAACCGTCTGTTCGCATTCATAGGATCTTCTGTCGGTTTTAGAAGGTTTCTTAAAAGTCTCGAATTGCAGAAATCTCAGTTGCTTGGTGATTCTTGGTGCCCTTTGTGTCTTGGTGGTAAGAATCAGACGCACCACCAAGACACCAAGAGCACGAAGCATCACCAAGTGGTAGAGCATTTCGCTGATACTTCTCTGTGACTGCTCAGACCACAGAGCACACAGGCTACTTTTAAGACTCCCTCTTAGTGATGCTTGTCGAAACGAACGTGTCCCAGTTCTATCGGGACGGCGATTCTGACCAGCAGGGTAAAGACGAAGGCGCCGAAGGCCCAGACGCCGACGGTAACGGCGATCTCCACCCAGCTCGGCGAGTATTCCACAATCTGTCCCCACTGTCCGGGGATAAATCCCGGAACGATCAGTCCCATCCCCTTCTCGATCCAGATGCCGAGGAAGAGAAGGGCGCAGGCCCAGTTCAGCAACCGGAGGTTCTTGCGGAAGCGATGAATCGTCAGTGCGGCGGTCGCCAGGACGTTCAGCGTGATCCCGGTCCAGATCCACGGGACAAGACTGTTGTGTCCTTCCAGACCGAAGAAGAGGTAGAGCGCACTGGCGCTGTGTTCGGTCGGCGCGTAGAACTCCTTGAAGATTTCCGAACCGAGCATGATCAGGTTGATCTGCGCGGCAACGGTAACGATCAACGCGATCTTGTTCAGGGTTTCGGTCTTGATGTCGTAGTCGGTGTTGCGACGGATAAAGCCGAGGATCAGAATGATGAGGGCGGGACCGGCGGCAAACGCCGAGGCAAGGAACCGGGGACCGAGGAGAGAGGAGTTCCAGAAAGGACGGGAGGGAAGACCGGCGTAGAGGAATGCCGTGACCATGTGGATGCCGACCGCCCAGAAGACCGAGAGGAAGACACCGGGGAGATAGATCTTCGGGTTCGGATGTTCCCCCCTGTAATGCTTCCAGAGGATGTAGGCCGGGATGGTGAGGTTGATGAAGAGATAGCCGTTGAGGACGATCACATCCCAGGCCAGCATCGACTGAGGCCAGTTGAACAGACCGATTCCCGGAATCAGATGCCACATCCGGGCCGGTCCACCGAGATCGACCACGACGAAACTGAGACACATCATCAACGCGGCAACGGCAAGTCCCTCGCCGATCAGCACGGCCCCCTTGAAATCCACATCTTTCAGGACGTAGGCCGGCAACACAAGCATGACCGCCGCCGCTGCAACGCCGACAAGGAATGTGAAGTTTGAAATGTAGAGTCCCCAACTGACATGATCGTTCATCCCGGTCGCCCCCAGCCCTTCGCGCAACTGCACCGAGTAGGCAAAGGCACCCAGAAGCATCAGAAAGGTCAGCGATCCCATCCAGAGATGGTAGCGTGCCCCCCCGGAGGTAACGGAGTTGAAGGCGTCGCGGATGAAAGAGCGGAGGACCGATATCGATGATACCGATTCGTTTCGTTCCGTTCCGGCTATTGTCTTGCTTCTCATGGTCTCTTCCGTTGCTGCATTTCGAACGTTGGATGTCGGCGGGTCGCATCGAAGGGCGTACCCGGACGGAGGCTCCGGTCGCTAATCCATGAAGTACCAGAATTTCGGTTCCGTCCCCAGATCTTCCTTCAGCCGGAAGACTTTCTTGTTCTTCAGCACCCAGCGGATCGTGCTGTCCGGATCGAGCAGATTTCCGAAGATGCGGGCCCCCGTAGGACAGGCCTCCACACAGGCCGGGTTTCTCCCCTCACGCGTTCGCTGGATGCAGAACGTACACTTCTCCACCACTCCTTTCTTCCGCGGCCGGTTCCCCAGATAGTGCTGGTTCCGGTTCAGCTCCTCCTGCGGCACCACCGGCTCGTGCCAGTTGAAACGGCGGGCGTGATACGGACAGGCCGCCTCGCAGTACCGACAGCCGATGCACCAGTCGTAGTCGACCACCACGATCCCGTCCTTCTCCTTCCACGTCGCCTTCACCGGACAGACGTCGACGCAGGGAGGGTTCTCGCACTGGAAGCACTGCGTGCCGACATAGAAGTGTCCGGCCGCCGGAACTTCGTGATAGAAATCGGTCTCCGCTCCGTGGAAGTTCAGACTGCCGTTCTCCAGTTCATGGATCTGGATATACTGCATCCCCGACTTCCTGTCCTGATTGTTCTCGGCGATGCAGGCGGTGACGCAATCCATGTAGCCCTTGCATCGGGAGATGTTGAAGGCATAGCCGTAGAGGACCCGGTCACGCGGACCGGTGGCGGCGATATTCACCGATCCGGGATTGTTCTTCTCGTACAGTCGTTCCAGTCGCGTTACCGTCTCCTCTTTCTCCTCATCGTTCATCAGACGGAAGTTCTTCTTGAAGTAATCCTCCCACTCCAGCTCCGCCTTCTCCGAATCGCCGAACGGACTGCAGGCGGCGTTGAGAAGGCCGAGACCGGCCATCAGGCTTCCGGCGATCGAGCTCATGGCGCTGCGGCGATCAAGCTTCCGCTCGAAAAAAAGTTCGTAGCCGTTCTTTCCGACCTCGGATTCATCGCTGCAACCACACCCGCCGCCGTTGCAACCGCACGAGGTGTTGTTCTCGCGGTGAAGAATCGGCAGGCTCCTGTCTTCCTGATTTCGGTTCATATCACTCTTTCGCTCCGTGATCTTCGATTGACAGCCAACTCCCTTCTCATCAGCGGCACGTCGGACGTTTCCGTGGCGATGGAAGGACTCGTTTCTCTACTCTTTCTCCCGCACCGCCCGGCTTGCCCGTGCGGGGAACCGTATCGGAAACCCGGGATCGTGCGGGTTGTGGCAGGAGGTGCATGGAGCCGCCACCCGCGGAGGAGCCCAGCCTCCGAGTCGCTTGCCGTGCGCACCGCCGACCCAGTCGGCCGCCTGCGTTGCGTGACACTGGGCGCAGAGGCGATAGCTTTCGTCGAAAGCGATCCGCTCGCCACTTATAAGCCGGAGAGAATCGGTCTGCTCCGGATCGTGACAGGTCTGACAGTTCATGATCTCGGCCGGGGCGTGATGGAGTTCCATCTCCCAGTGAGCACGAGCCAGTCCGGGATCGGGAGACTGCATTCGGCTCAACGGCACCGTGTGGCACTCGCCGCAGTTGAACCGCTCGATGCTGTCGGTCCGGCGCGCCACAAAGAACGTGTCGACATCGCCGAGTTCCATTCCCGTCACCCGGTCATACCGCACTCCCTCGATCCAGCGATCGGATGTCAGACCGGCATTGTTGTTCGGCTCGACCGCTTCTTCCAGTTGTTCCAGTACCGAATGATGTCCCTTCGGTCCCTCATGTTCTCCCCCGCCGCAGCCGATCAGCAGGAAGATCGCCGGCAGAATCGCAAGGAACGATCCCCGACGGTTTCCTCCACGCTTCTTTTCTCTTCGATGGTTCATGGCAGCTTGTCTCCTCCCGGTCGTTCCCAGATAGCGTCATCGGAAGAAAGTGCGTGACACTGGCGGCAGTTGACCCGCTCCGGATGAGTCGTCCTGATCTCCTCGACCGCTCCGGGACCGGCATGACAGCTCAGGCAGTTTTCCCGCATCCTGAGCCGGTGCGGAATCGGCGGCGGACCGGTCGGCAACGCCTGTCCGTCGAGAGAAGGATAATCGACCGGCTGGAACAGATTGGCCCGGAACGTCCCCTCGACCCGTGCGGGATTGTGGCATTGACGGCAGTTCTTCAGGTCGGGATGGGGGGTGACCGGCGTGAAGGCGTTGAACTTCGGGACGTAGCCCCCCTTGCCGTGGCACGTCAGACAGTGATCGCCGCCGAGACTCCGGTCATCTTCCACCTCGTGCGGAATCATCGGAGGTCCCCCGGGATAGGCGCGACGCGCATGGAACATCGCCAGCGTCCGGCTCCCCTCCTCACTCGATTTCAGATAGCTCAACGCCTCGGCTCCGGACTGAAAGCCGGAGACTTCACCGGCAAGCCGACTCGGCTCGGCCGGCCGCAGCACTTCTCCTTCCTCTCTGCCTGCCGACACTTCCTCGATCAGACTCTCGCCGACGACAACGATACCGGATGCCATCAGCACGATGCAGAGTCCGATGACGACATACCGTCGTTCAGGTCCTCTTTTCATCCGCTTCATGCGACGATCTTCTCCAGCCGTACGGCGCATTTCTTGTAATCGGGTTGCTTCGAGATCGGACAGAAGGCGTCGAGCGTCAACTCGTTGATCAGGTAGGACTCGTCGAAGAAGGGGACGAAGACCTGTCCCGGCGTGGGCAATCCCCGACCGTTGATCGACGCCGGCAACACAAGTTCGCCCCGCCTCGTCACCAGCTTCACCCGTTCACCGTCGTTGATGCCGAAGCGGACGGCATCCTCCGGATGGATCTCCACATAGGCGTTCGGGACCGCACGGTGGAGGATCGGCACCCGGCGCGTCATCGATCCGGTGTGCCAGTGTTCAAGGACGCGTCCGGTGTTCAGCCAGAAAGGATAGTCGTCATCGGGGACTTCCGGAGCCGGTTCGTAGGGACGCAGCCAGAGCCAGGCCCGGTGATCCGGCTTGCCGTAGAAGTCGTACGGACTGTTGCCGACCGTCTGTTTTGCCGCCGGATCGTAGTCTGCGTTGTATCGCCACTTCGTCTCCTTTCCATCCACAAAAGGCCAGATCACTCCCGGACGTTCTTTCAGCAATTCATAGGGGGCCATGCCATGTTTCGCTCCCTCCTGGAACCGGCTGTACTCTTTCCAGATCTCTTCGATGTGCGTCTCGTAGCTCCACGGGAAAAGGTCTCCGTAGCCGAGTCTTCGGGCCACCTCGATCAACTGCCATCCGTCGCTCATCGCCTCTCCCGGAGGCGTGAGCATTTGCTGAAAATGCTGGGTTCGACGCTCCGAATTTCCGAACATTCCCTCCCGTTCGATCCACATGGCCGAAGGGAGAATCACGTCGGCGATGTCGGTTGTCGGCGTCGGGTAGACATCGGAGACGACCACGAAACGTCCCTCCTTCAACGCCCCCTCACGGTAGCGTTTCAGCTTCGGCATCGTCACCATCGGATTGGTCACCTGGATCCACATGAAGCGGATATCCCCCCGGTCGAGGGCGCGAAACATCTCGACGGTGTGAAAGGTCGGTTTCGACGGAATGTTCTCCACCGGCACGCCCCATATCTCCGCGGCCATCTTCCGGTCTTCCTCGCTGGTCACCACGCCGTGCGGCAGCCTGTGCGTCAGCGTTCCCACCTCGCGGACCGTGCCGCAGGCCGAGGGCTGACCGGTCAGGGAGAAGGGACTGTTGCCGGGCGTGGCGATCTTGCCGACGAGCAGATGGATGTTGTAGACAAGATTGTTGATCCACGTCCCCCGGGTATGCTGGTTGAATCCCATGCACCAGAGACTCATCACGTTCTTTCCGGGATCGCCGTACAACGCGGCCAGGTAGCGGATATCGGCGGCGGAGACACCCGAAAGCTTCTCTACTTTTTCGGGCGTGTAGTCCTTCAGGAAATCGACCAGATCATCGAAATCCGATTCCATCGCCTCGTCCTCGAACTTGAATCCGTCCTCCAGACCGTAGCCGATATTTGTCTTTCCCCGCTTGAAGGAGACGTGGTTGGCGACGAACTCTTCGTTGACCTGACCGTTGCGGATGATCTCGTGGCAGATCGCATTGGCGATTGCCAGATCGGTCTGCGGCGCAAAGAGGATAGACCGGTCGGCGGCCATACTCGTGCGAGTGGTTCGCGTGGCCAGATCAATAATCCGGGCTCCCCCCTTCATCTTTCTGTCGAGCAGACGGGAGAAGAGGACCGGATGCATCTCCGCCATGTTGTTCCCCCACAGGACAAAGACGTCGGCATGGTCGATGTCCTCGTAGCACCCCATCGGCTCATCGAGTCCGAACGACGTCATGAACCCGGTGACCGCACTCGCCATGCAGAGTCTGGCGTTCGCCTCCAGGTTGTTCGTCCCGATCCCCCCCTTCATCAGCTTCGAGGCGACGTAGCCGTCCGGTATCGTCCACTGTCCCGAACCGTAGAGGGAGACCGAGTCCTTGCCGTATTCGGCAATCGTCTCCTTGATCTTCTGCGCCACCAGATCGAGAGCTTCGGCCATCGGAACCGGAGTCAATCGTCCATCCTTCCGCACATAGGCCTGCCTCAACCTGTCTGCGCCGTACAGAGCAAGAATCGTGTGGTATCCCTTGACGCAGCAGAGACCTTTGTTGACCGGACTGGCAGGATCCCCCTGGACGGCGACGGCACGTCCGTTCTCAACGGCCACAAGGAGTCCGCATCCGACACCGCAGAAGCGACACGGCGTCTTCTTCCAGACAACCCCCTCGTTCTCCCCCAACACTCTCCCCTCTCCGTACCCCTCGTAACCCTTGTCCCCCTTCTGATTGAACGTAACGGTAGGGAACAAAGACTGAGCAACGGAAAAGGCCGACCCTGCGGCAGCCATTCTGAAGAACTCGCGACGGTTCATCGTGTACTCTCCTCATGTTGTTGTTCGGGATCGTCGTAGCCGGCCACCAGGGCAAGGAAGGCAAGGGAGTCGATGTTCAGCAATTCGGACTGCAGGATCGTTTCCTCTTCCCTGCCGTTGGTGTCGGTGACAAGAACAAGCAGATCGCGGTTGTCTGCGGGATGGACGGAGCACTCCTTTATCTGCCGGAGCCGGCGCATCAGCTCATCCTTTTTTCCATCGACCGGATAGGCCAGATAACTCATGATGGGCATGGGACCTCCACAACAATGTTCGATAGTTTCCGGTTCCGGAGGAGATACTTCTACCTCCGCAAAGAATCAATTCAGCATACAGGCTCCTCTCCCACCACCGTTCAGCTCCTCCTCCAGCCGGATCGCCGCCGGGAACAGGATGTTGTTCTCTACATGGACATGGCGGTGAAGATCCTGCTCGAACTCCTGCAGCTCCTTGAACAGCACCCGATAGGTTGTGCAGGCGTCAGGAGGAGGCATGTAGTTATTGGTCAGTTCACGTATCTCCGCCATCTCGTCGCCGGCCGCCTCGTGTTCCTTCAGCATCACCTGAATCGGATCATGCACCGTCGCGAAGGGGGAAGCCTTGACCGGCAGCCCCTTCTCCTTTGCCTGTGCCAGATTCCATATATAGGGGAAGAGGACTCGCTCTTCCTTCATCATATGGGAGAGCATCTCCTCGGCAATCAGAATAAACTTCTCCTCGATGCTGACCATGGCCGGATGCTTTGCCCCGTGAACGCGGGCAACCTTCTCGGCATGCGTCTGGATCGTCGGCAGAACGGAGCGGACATAGGTATGATGATTCTGAAGAATATAGTCGATCAACAGTTCAGGACTCCACATACCGAAGCGTGGTTCCCCTGCCGATGGGGCGGCGAGCGTCACGTTCAGATCTTCGATCAAACGCTCGACATCCACTCCCTTTTTGTGACAGGCCTGTTCGATCGTTGCCCCGCCGCCGCAACAGAAATCCAGCTCGTACTTCTGAAATACGGCGGCTGTCCGGTAGTCGGTAACGACAACTTCCCGGATGGTTCTGTCGGCAGCAAGATTCGTCTGGTTCATTATGGTTCCTCGTAAACGATGAATGGATATACCTATCCGTCTCCGTGCATGGGAAACGAGAATTATCTGCGATTTACGGTGCCAGCCGTAAGTCAAATCTGGTCACTTTATCCCTCAACTCCGCTACCGTCGTCCCGGCAAAGACCTGCGAAAGCTCCGTCCGCACAGCAGCCCACCACTGGTGCAGAGGACAGGGTCTCTGCTCACCACATCCCGGCAAGCCGAGCAGACACTCAAAGAACAGTTCCTCCCCGTCAATGGCGGTGACAATCTCCCTGAGTGTGATCCGGTCGGCCGACCGGGCAAGAGCCACCCCTCCGTTCGGTCCGCGGTAGGAAATAAGGATGCCCTCCTGCGCCAGGGTCTGGACAATCTTCGCAAGGAAATGATAGGAGATATTCAAATGTTCCGCAACCGCACGTACCGGCACATATTCCTCTGCCTTCTGTACTGTCGCTATGTGCAGAACGCTTCGTATCCCGTACTCACACGTCTTCGACATGATTTTCATGAGCGGTTATCCGGTTCTGACCGACATTAAAGTTTTCGGACTCCTTTATCTGAAAACAAGATAAAAAAACGGGGGCATCTGGAAAAGAAACAATGCATATCGCTATCCAGCCCCCGTTTGTCGCTTAAGGAAATACTAGCACGTGTACCTATAAGACCACGGCACGCAGAATAACGCAACACAAAAAATGCGGGTACTGAAAAAAAAAATTGAGGGAGGGAAATGAGCTGTCAGCAGTCAGCTTTGCGTCTTTGCTCTTCGCGTGATTCCGGTAACATGGCGGTCAGGGACAGAAACAGGTTCAGGTAAGCGGAGAAATTTCGGCCCCTCACCTCACCATCCTCTCCAGCAGATGCTCCAGCGTTCTCTCCACATCGGTTGTGAAGCCGGTGTGGACCGGCGAGGTCTGGATGATCGTGCTCCGCTGTGCGGTCAGCCAGTAGAAGCGTTCGCGCTGCGTCAGCCGTCCGATCTCTCCGGCCTGCGGGTCTCCCTGACAGATCTTCGGAATGATCGCGAGATACCGCTCGATCTTCTCCCGATCAAGCTCCGGAGCAAAAGCCTGCAGTCGTTCCCAGTCCGGCTCGATCCGGGCTTCAAGGAATTTCCGTCCGGCACAGGAGAGGATCACGCCGGCGTTGATGAACTCCTCACGCTCCACCCGGGGGACCACGCGGATCACGGCGTAATCAAAGGTGCAGATGTCGTGCATCGATCGCCTCCTTCACAAATTCACGTCCATGTTCCAGCCGATTGGTCAGGAACTCTTCGTAGATGCTTCGTCCCTCCTCCCCCCGCTCCAGCCACTCCTCCGGGATCAGGGCGACAATATCGCGCAACGCTTCGGGCGTCAGTCTCCCCCGCAGAAATTCATCGGCCTCCTCAAGTTCGTCGGCAAACGGAAGAAGCATATGGTCTTTGATCTGCCGGAACGGATTGCGGCTATTCTCCGGAAACCGGTCCCAGTCGTGCTGATAGAAGAGAGCCGCCCCGTGATCGATCAACCAGAGCTCCCGGTGCCACCAGAGCATGTTGGCGTTCCGCGGAGTCCGGTCGACGTTTGCGGTGTAGGCATCGAACCAGACGATGCGCGAGGCGAGTTCGCCGGAAGGTTGTTCGATCAGCGGGTCGTACATGATCGAACCGGGAAGGTAATCCAGCGCCAGATTGATTCCCCCACTGGCTTTGATCAGATCCTGAATCTCCGGATCGGGCTCGGTCCGGGCCATCTCCGGATCCAGATCGACAAAGACGATCTCCGGCACCCTGAAGCCGAGAAGACGGGCAATCTCCCCGGCGACAAGCTCCGCAATCAACGCCTTCACCCCCTGTCCGGCCCCCCGGAACTTCAGGACGTAGAGACCGTCGTCGTCCCCTTCAATAATGGCCGGCAGCGATCCCCCCTCCCGCAACGGGGTCACGTATCGCATCGCATTGACGGTTCGCAGCTTCATGAACAAGAATAAGATGATGACCGGAAAACCGGCAAGATAGATGTTGTCGGGCAATGCGTCTGTTTCGATGAACATCTGTCAGACGGGGTTTCGGTAACTTTCGGAAGCGTCAGTCCGTTTTGTCGACATCGATCAACCGGAACTCCGAGACCATCAACTATCATGCTTGATTTATGAAATCCATGCACTTCCAACCCGGAGAGACAAACATCATCTGCCGGGATGCAAAAGCAAGTCTCCGCTTCTACCGGGATGTTCTCGGCTTCACACTCGTCGAGAAAGAGAATGGCGCCGTCCGTCTCTCGGCGGCGGGCAGAACCTATCTTCTCCTCCCTTTTGCAACGGAACCGAGAACGGAGCATTCCTACTGCGCAACTCCCGAGTTCTCTCTCGACCTCTACGTCGAGAACCTTGAGGAGGCGTACGCATACCTCAAAGAGCACGATGTGCAGTTTATCAGGGAGTGGGAGAAAGGGAAGCCGAGCTGCATCATCCGCGATCCCGACGGTCTGGTTATTGAAGTCATTCAGGCATAGCCTATCCATCATATCGGTCAAACGACGACAATGAACGCTATAGCGAACCGGGGAATCCATCCTCTGCTGATCGCCCATCGGGATAATCCCGCAGCAATTCTGCGCCGGGTTTCAGACGCCGATCCTCTCCGCCTGCTGGTCAGCGGCTGCATCGCCGGACTCCCGGTCGGAATCGACGGAACCGACTACGGCATGGGAGGATGTCTCGACGAACTCCTCTCCCTCCGTTCGATCCGGCCCTTCACCTTCTGTCCGGAGACGACCGCTCTCGGAGTGCCCCGAAACATGCCGGACATCCACGGAGGCGACGGATTCGACGTACTCGACGGGAAAGCCCGGGTGCTGGACGAACTCGGGAACGATCTGACCGACGGGATGATTCTCGGTGCTGAAAAGATGGCCGAATATGCGCGGGCCGAACGGATCGAACTGGCCGTCCTGACCGATATGAGCGCCGCCTGCGGATCGCAGGTCATCTCCGACGGATGCAGGCTCGTCGAAGACCGGAAGTATCGCAAAGGGGTCGGAACGGCGACCGCCCTTCTGCTGCGCAACGGCATCCCGGTCGTCAGTCAGCGGGATTACCGGACGCTCGGACTGATTCGCGCACACCTCGATCCGGCATACGTTCCCGCTCCTTCACTAATCGACCATCATCAGAATACATGGTACCGGGAATATTTCGGGGAGCAACCGTCTGGACAAGAGGCGCCGTAAGGGCCGCGCTCACTCTTCATCCGACACTCCCTTCTCCGGACACAGAGGACATCTCAAACGATATGCAAAAGGCTCTACAACTCATTCGGATTTCTCCTTCCGGTCTTCCCGCCTCGGAGATCGGAGACCTTCCCCCGATCGCAACCGAAACAGGGGCCGACTTTGCGGCTTTCTTCCGGACCGTAGGATTTCAGCCTCCGTGGGTCGGCTACTTCGCGCTGGTCGGAGAAAAGTGCGTCGGGGTCTGCGCATTCAAGGGGCCGCCGATGGAGAACCGTGTGGAGATCGCCTACTTCACGTTTCCGGAACATGAAGGGGAAGGATATGCAACCGGCATGGCCCGCAGCCTGGTCGACATCGGACAAAAGACCGATCCGCAACTGATTATCGCCGCGCAGACGCTTCCGCAGGAAGGAGCCTCAACGGCGATTCTGCAAAAGCTCGGTTTTCGATTGGTCGGAACGGTCGATCACCCGGAGGATGGCGAAGTCTGGGAGTGGCGGTATGAGAAAAGAGCATAACCATCAACAGAACAGAGAACACATGATATCGGCAACCGGAGAATTTGAAGTCCATCTGAACCCTATGGAACCGTACGCATCGGGGAGTGAGGGAATCACCCTCGGCCGCATGTCGATCGACAAGACGTTCCGGGGAGATCTTGAAGCGGAGAGCAAAGGGGAGATGCTGAGCGCACGGACGCCGGTTCAGGGATCGGCGGGCTATGTGGCCCTTGAACAGGTTACCGGCACGCTCGGCGGAAAGCGGGGGACGTTTGTCCTGCAGCATTTCGGCGTGATGAACGGTGGGGAGAACCGGCTTGTGCTGGAAGTGGTTCCCGACTCCGGGACGGGGGAGCTGGCGGGGTTATCGGGACGGATGGAGATCATCGTCGAGGAGGGGAAGCATCGATACGAGTTCGGGTATGCTTTGGCCGGGGCTTCAGAATAGATGGTACACGGATGAGACGGATCGGACGGATTTGCGCAGATGCTGATCCGTGCGGATCCTGCGTTCCATCCGCGTCATCCGTGTACGATTTCATCCACACGTTCAATCAACACAACCATGTCCGCACACAACACCTGGTTCGACGACGAAACATTCTGGGAAGCAACGTTCGATTCGATGTTCCCCGCCGAACGCCTGGAGGCGGCCGAACGTGAAGTCGACGGATTGATGGAGCTGACCGGACAGACCGACGGTCCGGTTCTCGACCTGGCCTGCGGTCCCGGCAGGCACAGCGTCCGCTTTGCGCAGCTTGGATTCGATGTCACCGGCGTCGACCTGAGTCCGTTCCTCCTTGCGAAAGCCCGGAATCACGCAGAGGATCAGGGAGTCGGGGTCGAGTGGGTGGAGTCGGACATGCGGGATTTTCTCCGTCCGAACACCTACGCTCTGGCCGTCAATCTTTTCACGGCGTTCGGATATTTCCGCGAGCACGAGGAGAACATGCGCGTCCTGCGGAACGTCCACGAGAGTCTGCTCCCGGGGGGAACGTTCGTGATCGACGTCGCCGGGAAGGAGATTCTGGCCCGCATCTTCCAGCCGACCGGATCGAGCGAGATACCGGGGACCCTCATCATCCAGCGCCGCAACGTCACCGATGACTGGAGCAGAATGGAGAACGTGTGGATAGCGATTCAGGGGGAGAAAATTCGCTCCTACAGAGTCGATCACTGGATCTATTCGGCCCGCGAACTGAAGTTGATGATGGGGGAAGTCGGATTCGGAGAGGTTGCGGCCTACGGCGATTTCTACGGTGCCCCCTACGGCACCGGAGCGGCCCGGCTTGTGGTGGTGGGGAAGAAACAGTCCGGAAACCGGCCGGACGTATCCCGGTGTTCCCGACCATTGTAGTCTTGGTGTGCCTTTGTGGTTTTCACCACCAAGGCACGAAAGGCACAAAGAGACCACATAAGGGAATGCCGAACCGATTGGCCGGGTTCGCTCCGTCGACTCATTATCCAACCATAACACACCCCCTCCTCTCTTAACCTGAAGTTAACGTACGCCCCTCCTCTGCCGATCCTAACTTGCATCGCTGTACATGCTCCCATGCATTCCCTTTTTAATGTCATGCTCCGGTCCCGGAAGACCGGAATCAATCAACGATTCAACGATCAGGAGAAATCGACAGATGAGAGAATTTGTTCGGAACACCCGAATTGCCGTCCGACGCACGGCGGCGATCTGCGGAATGCTGGCGGCGGGAGCCTTCATCAACGGAACGCTGTACGGACAGTGCGGTCCCTGGACCATCGAACTGGACCGGCTCGATACCTATCATTCGGGTCTGTTTGACGAGGGAGGGGCGGAGATCGGAGCCTACGATTCGCGATCCGAACGGATCTTCGTCACCAACGCCGGAGACAACAGCATGGATGTGCTCGACGCGAGCGATCCGGAGAATCTGTCGCTCGACTTCACGGTCGACCTTTCCGGTTACGGCGGAGGACCGAACAGCGTGGCGGTCTATCGCGGCGTGGTTGCCGTGGCGGTGGAGGCCGATGAGAAGACCGACAACGGATCGGTCCTCTTCTTCGATACCGACGGCGAGTTTCTGAACAGCGTCGAGGTCGGTCCCCTTCCGGATATGCTCACCTTCACGCACAACGGTCAGTACCTGCTTGTGGCAAATGAAGGAGAGCCGAACGACGACTACGACGTTGATCCTGAAGGGTCGGTCAGCATTATCGACATGAAGGGAAAGATTTCAAAACTGAACGCCTCGGACGTAAAGACCGTATCGTTCACCTCGTTCAATTCGGCGACGCTCGATGGGAGCATCCGCATCTTCGGTCCCGGCGCCTCCGTGGCGCAGGACCTGGAGCCGGAGTATATCGCCGTCAGTCACAACTCGAAGTATGCCTACGTCACGTTGCAGGAGAACAATGCGATTGCCGTGATCGATATAAAGAAAGGGACCGTCATCTCTCTGTTCGGCCTCGGCTTCAAGAACCACAACACGACCGGCAACGGTATCGACGCAAGTGATCGCGACGATGAAATCAACATCGTCAACTGGCCGGTCTACGGCATCTATATGCCCGACGCAATCGCCGCCTACCACTATCGCGGCGACGACTATCTGGTGACGGCCAACGAAGGGGATGCCCGCGACTACGATGAGTTCGCCGAGGAAGAGCGGGTCAAGGACCTGACGCTCGACGAGACCGCCTTCCCGGATGCCGACGATCTCCAGGAAGATGAGGCAATCGGTCGCCTGACCGTCACGACGGTCAACGGTGACACGGACGATGACGGAGATTACGACGAACTCTACACGCTCGGCGCACGTTCCTTCTCGATCTTCACAACAGACGGCACACTCGTCTTCGACAGCGAGGACGACTTCGAGCAGATCACCGCCCTTCTCTACCCGGACGATTTCAACGCCACCAACGACGAGAACGGAACCTTCGACAACCGGAGCGACAACAAGGGTCCGGAACCGGAGGGGTTGACGATCGGGACGATCAAGGGGCGGACCTACGCATTTATCGGTCTGGAACGGATCGGCGGCATCATGGTCTACGACATCACCGATCCCTACGATCCTTCCTTCGTCGAGTATGTCAACAACCGCGACTTCTCCGGGGATGCGGAGGACGGCACCGCAGGCGATCTGGGACCGGAAGGCTTGCACTTTGTCGACAAGGCATCGAGTCCGACCGACTCTCCCCTGCTGATCGTCACCAACGAGATCAGCGGCACAACCACGGTCTACGAAATCAACAGCCTGCAGAGCGGAAGCGGCAAGAGTGTGTCGGGTGAATCAATGGAAATATCCGGCACCGTCAGTCCGAATCCGGCTACAACCGACGCAACGATCTCCTTCACAATGGAGCAGGCCGCCAATGTCCGTCTGGACATCGTGGACATCAACGGCGCGACAGTGACCGGTCTGACCGATGAAGTGCGTAATGCCGGCCACCACTCCGCAACGGTCGACGTCTCCGGACTCCCGCAAGGGACGTATTTCTGCCGTCTGCTGATCGACGGACGTATCACATCAGTACGACCGATTCAGGTCGTCCGATAGAGAGCATCGGGGGATCGTGATGCATTTGATGTGTGTCAGCGTAGACGTTACCGTCTGCACTCACAGAGGGACGCTCCGGACGTTGTCCGGGGCGTTTTTTTTTATCCTGAAACTTCTCTCATCCCCGATCATTTTCCGGAAGAACCTGTGTATGTTTGAGCCGATGCGATTCGGGTATCCGGTCCGATCACTATAAATCCTGATACGCCATGCCCTCTGCTCCTTTTTTTTCATCCGCCTCGGTCTTCACCGTCGATCGCGACGGGACCGTCCACACAGGTCAGCGGAACAGCGGACCGAACGATCAATCGTATGATCTTTCCGTCATCGAATTCCTCGACGACGGATCGTTTGCCCGACCGGAGCAACTCGACAGGACTGCTTCAGCGATTACAAAAGCGCGAGGTGACAATCCGAACGGAGCGATTGTCCTCCTCTTCATTCACGGATGGCATCACAACGCCGCGTGGGATACGGAGAGCGATTCGGGGGATACGCACTTCCGCTCGTTCCGCGAAATCCTCCTCCACCTGACGCTGAGAGAAGCCGAGCGCTACCTGCCGAACGCATCGGGACGGCGCGTCATCGGCGTCTACGTAGGCTGGAGCGGAGTCACCGAGGGGATGATCGGCAGGATGGGACCGTTGAAAAACCTGAGTTTCTGGGATCGGTACGGGACGGCGGAGAAGATCGGCGGAAAGGACCCGTTGCGCCGGACGCTTCAGACGATCGTCGCCGCAGCCAAGGATCCGCTGGAAGGTCAGCGTTCCGACGTGGAATCCCCGCTGATCCTGATCGGACACTCGATGGGTGCGCTGATGCTTCAGTCGGCGTTCCTGTCGTTGCTGAAAGCCGAAGGCCAGCCTCTTCTCCGTCCGCAGGCTCCCCTCAGGGACCGTGGCGTCACGGTCAAACGGAGCGGTGTATCGTATTCGTTTCCGGATGTCCTGATCGCCCTGAACTCCGCCGCCGACTCACGCATTGCCCGGGAAATCCTTCAGGAGCTTGAGGCGCAGAAATTCAGCAAAACCGTCACGGCCGGACGGTATCACTACTCTCCGCCGATGCTGATCTCGGCCACCTCCGAGGCCGACAGCGCAACCGGCTTCGTCTGGCGACTTGCGCAGGGACTCTATTACAGCCGCAGGACCGACGGTCACGATCAGGACCTGTATACCCACGTATTCAAACAAAACGGTGAGCCCTGTTCCTGTCCAGCTGCAGGCATAATGGATTTCGGACAGGACTGGCATTGCCTGCGCCCCCCCTATCCTCCCGATATGCCGACTCCGGAGTTTGCCCTCGATCTTCCCGCCGTCAAACGGACCCCTCATGGAGAATACCATCACGAGCGCTACGTGCTTCGCTCCGTTGACAACCCCGCGACACCTCACCTTGCATGGATTTTTCAGGTGCCCGATGACGTCATTGCCGACCACAACGACATCTTCAACTTCAAATCCAGTCTCCTCATCCTGGCGTTGATCCAGATATCCGGGGCAACGATGAGTCTGGCTGAAGACTGGGAAGGGAATTTCGAGTAGGAGCCTGCTTGCAGCAGGCTTCAAACCGCGCAGAACCGAACCGGTTCGGATCGGCGATTTCATTCGCGTACGACAACAAACCGCTCCGGAAAGATCGGCTCTTTCGGCCTCCACTTCGGAAAGACCGGATCATCCGGAGTTCTCTTCCACTGCGTGGCCATTCGATGGTATCGCTCCACCCATTCCGGATACTCGTAATCGGCCGAGAGCGTCGAGTCGTTCACCAGTCGGAAGCGTGCGAAGGGTTCTCCGATCAGCGGATGATTCTTCAGACCGAAAGTCGTATCAAGCATCGCATCAAAAACGCAATCCATGTTCCGGTCCCAGTACATCACGATCTCGTCGCCGACGATGGAGACCGGATAGCAATAGGCGCACTGTCCGTGGTATTCATAGTTGAGGGAATCGTCGATGAAGACCGGAGAAGACCAGGTTCCTTCGCCGTTCCAGCGGGTGTATGCCGTATCGTGGATAATTTGTTCAAGAGGGCTCCGTACGGTTCGGGGCGCGGTCGGCGCACGTTCGGTCAGGGAGTCGGATTGATCGGATAGGCTGGTGTCGGGGAAGTTCCCGGCCGATTCTTCCGTTCGAGAACAACCAGGAATAATGAGTAAAACGAACATTGCCCTGAGCAGCAAGTCGGTTGTTCTGTGGAGATGATTGTTCATGAACGTTCTTCCATTTTATTTCCGCGCTCAATGTTCAACCGGATGCCTCTTCACTTCGAGACAGCTCGGGAAGCCTTGTCATCCTCCGGGGCTCCCGGCGTCGGCTGAAGACCGACGGCTACCGACTCCCGACCATTCAACTAATCCCGATCCGCAGTCAGCTATCAGCTATGAGCCTTCAGCATGAATGCCTTCATCTTTCCCTGACTTCCAACTCTACAAACTCCCAACTCTATGAACTCTCAACTAAAAAAAGGGGAAGACCGGCCCCACCGATCTCCCCCTTTTTTCATTTTGCCTTTTGAGTTTTGCATTCACCTACGAGCATCCGCTCGTCGTCCCGCACTCCTCGCAGACATGGCAGGCTCCGTTCTGCTTGACCCGCATCGAGCCGCAGTTGCCGCACTGTTCGCCGGTATAGCCCTGGGCCCTTGCGGTGGCTACTTTTTCCTCGGCGTTGCTGCCGGTTTTTGTTGCCTGTGCGGTGCGGACCGAGCCGCCGGCTCCGTTTGTCCCATTCGTTCCACCGTTGGTCTCCCGCTTGCGGTACTGCTGGCGTTCCCACAGTTCACGTCCTGGTGAAAGCCGGGCGGCACCGGAATCTTCATCCCCCGGCCCGTACTCGATCCCCTCGGTCTCATCCACCGCCTTGATGTGGATGAAGTCCTCACGCCCCAGATACTCGTAGCCGATCGCCCGGAAGACGTAGTCGACGATCGACGTGGCGTTCTTGATCGCCTCGTGTCCCTGCACCGGCCCCGACGGTTCGAAGCGGGTGAAGGTGAAGGTGTCGACCATCTTCTCCAGCGGCATACCGTACTGCAACGCCTTCGAGGCGAGCACCGCAAAGCAGTTGAGCAATCCCTTGAAGCTTGCCCCCTCCTTGTACATGTCGATGAAGATCTCTCCCAGCTTGCCGTCTTCGTATTCTCCGGTCCGCAGGAAGACCTTGTGTCCGCCGACGGTCGCCTCGCGGACGAAGCCGTGGCGCCTCTTCGGCAGACGACGACGGTCGGCCCGGTGATAGACCTTCTCGACGATCTTCTCCTGCACCTGCTGCGGCCCGACCTGCTCGTTGAAGTCCTGTCCGCTTCCGACCATGTGGGAGGCGTCAACATCGATGTCACGGAGCGTGACCTGCTCGACGAGTTCGGACTCGGCCGAGACGTTCAGCGGCTGCGAGAGCTTCGAGCCGTCGCGGTAGAGGGCGATCGCCTTCAGCATCAGCTTCCACGACTCCAGGTAGACCTTCTCGACATCCTCCAGCGTCGCCTCGCGGGGCATGTTGATCGTCTTGGAGATCGCCCCGGAAATAAAGGGCTGGGCCGCGGCCATCATCTTCACGTGCCCCATGTAGGCGATATACCGCTTGCCGATCTTGCCGCACCTGTTTGCACAGTCGAAGATCGGCAGATGCTCCTCCTTCAGATACGGCGCCCCCTCGATCGTCATCGTGCCGCAGACGTAGCGGTTGGCCTCCTCGATCTCCTCTTTGTTGAAGCCGAGTTCGGCCAGCACGTTGAGCGACGGGTCGTTGACCTGCTCGTCGGTGAAACCGATCGACTTCAGGAACTCGTCGCCGAGCGAATAGCGGTTGAAGGCAAAGGTGATGTCGAAGGCGGTCTCCAGTCCGGATTCCACCGCATCGACCTTCTCGTCGGTAAATCCTTTTGCCTTCAGCGAGGCCCGGTTGATGTGCGGACATCCCTTCAGCGAGGCATAGCCCTTGATATAGGAGGAGATGTCGGCGATCTCCGCATCGCTGTAGCCCAGCCGGTTCAGTGCCTTCGGCACCGACTGGTTGACGATCTTGAAGTAGCCGCCGCCGGCCAGCTTCTTGAACTTCACCAGCGCGAAGTCCGGCTCGATACCGGTCGTGTCGCAGTCCATGATCAGCGAGATCGTCCCGGTCGGCGCGATCACCGTCACCTGCGCGTTCCGGTAGCCGTGCTCCTCACCGAGCGCGACGGCCCGGTCCCAGCACTCCTTCGCCGCAGCCGAAAGGTTTGCCGGACAGAGGGAGTGGTCGATGCCGACCGGCGTCACGGTCAGTCCTTCGTACTCACCCTCCGGAGCGTTATATGCGGCGCGGCGGTGGTTCCGCATCACGCGAAGCATATCCTTTGCGTTCCGCTTGTACCGGTTAAAGGCTCCGAGCCGACCGGCCATCTCGGCACTGGTCGCGTAGGATTCGCCGGTCATCACCGCAGTGATCGCTCCGGCCCACGCCCGCCCCTCGTCCGAATCGTACGGGATACCGGCACGCATCAGAACCGTGCCGAGATTTGCATAGCCGAGACCGAGCGTCCGGGTGTCGAAGCTGATTTGCGCAATTTCTCTTGAAGGGAATTGGGCCATCAGAACGGAGATTTCCAGAACGATTGTCCAGATACGAGTAGCATGTTTATAGCTTTCGACATCGAATATTCCGGTTTCATCATCGTAGAAATGACCCAGGTTCAGTGATGCCAGATTACACGCAGAATCATCTATAAAAAGGTACTCTGAGCACGGATTGCTTCCGTTGATTCTCCCTTCCTTCGGACTGGTGTGCCACTCGTTGATCGTCGTGTCGAACTGCAGACCCGGGTCGGCGCAGCTCCAGGCGGCGTAGTTGATCTTCTCCCAGAGATAGCGGGCCTTCACCGTCTTCGCCCTCTCCTCGCTCGTCCGCCACATCAGGTGCCAGTCTGCGTCCTCGGCTACCGCTTTCATGAAGTCGTTTGAAATCCGGACGGAGTTGTTGGAGTTCTGTCCGCTGACGGTATTGTAGGCCTCCCCCTCGTAGTTCAGGTCGTACTCGTTGAAGTCGATCTTCTCCATCCCCTGATCGACCAGCGAAAGGACGCGGACGATATAGTTGAAGGGGATGCCGCGGCTGAGGGCCCGCTGCACCAGACTGTGAAGTTCGGACGAGGGATCGGAATAATCGGTCCCCTGCTCCCGTCCCACCTCTGCGATCTCCGCCAGGAAGGCCCGGCAGATGCGCGAACCGGCCACCAGCGCAGCCACCTTCTGCTCCTCGACCATCTTCCAGTCGATGAACTTCTCGATGTCCGGATGATCGATGTTCAGGATCACCATCTTCGCGGCCCGCCGCGTGGTTCCGCCGGATTTCACGGCACCGGCTGCCCGGTCGTTCACCTTCAGGAAGCTCATCAATCCGGAGGAGACGCCGCCGCCGGAGAGGGGCTCACCTTCGCCCCGGAGTTCGGAGAAGTTGCTTCCGGTTCCGGAGCCGTACTTGAAGATGCGGGCCTCGCGGGTGACCAGATCGAAGATGCCCCCGTCGTTTACGAGGTCGTCGCTGACCGACTGAATGAAGCAGTTATGGACAACAACTCCATTTGCAGCGAAACGGGAGGTCGCAGTCTGGATATCGTAGACCGTTTCTTCTCCCACATAATCAATGGAGATCACCGTTTCCTCAGATGTCAGTCCCTTGTTCTTTCCGGAAACGGTCCGGTTGAGCTTCCTGAGCTTTTCTTTCTTCTCTTCCGAAACGAAACCGATCGAGTCCTCAAATTTGAGACGTTCGGAAGACCAGGAGATACTGACATGGTAAAGAGGATGTCTGTTCTCGCGTGAATCACGACCAACCGCAACGTTCGCATAGATGCCGAGACTTAACAGAAGGATTTGCACACCGTGAGCCAGCTCCTCGGATATTGTCGAGAGCACAACATCGCCGCTGTTGCGACCGTCGGTATTGCGGATTCGGACACACCCGTCGGCCTGAAACAGTGATCTGAGGAAGGCAATCTTTTCCTCCCGTCTTCCCTTGAATATTCTTTCAGGCACCTTCGCTACAAGCGAGCCGGCATCCAGCTCATACTGTTCAACAAAGTCGTCCACCACTTTCGAATCGAGTTTGACTATGCGATAGAGATCGTGGACATTTTTACGGGTTACGACTTTGTACTTACCGAAGATTGATGTGAACAGATCCGTGACGAAGGCATATTCATCCTCGTTAACCGTGATCGCTCCAAACAGTGTGGTCTTGTTATTGCGATTGTACTTTCCATAATAGCCGTCTCCGACAATCCATCCCGCCAACGCAGCCGACTTCACATCAATATCGGTGGTCTCCGAAGATTCTTCATCGAAGCCCGAATCAATCCCCTCACGATCAAGAAGGGTGTGCAGATCGGATATTACGGAGGTCATCTCTCCATGTCGGGATGCAACCGCATGCAGGTCTTCGCCGATCGATATGGATTCTCCGTATGGAAGGGCTGCCTGCAGTACTTTTTGTCCGAGTATGGTCTCAAGTTCATGCCAGCCGTATTGCCCCCCATCCTTTTCTCTTCTGTCGGCACTCCACACCAGATGGTCGCCGGTAAACTCGATAAAGTTTCCGTTCTTCAGAGTGGCTCGCCAGATCCTCCGGACACCATTATTTTTCACTGCCTGTACGGGAACAAAGTCATTCCCGTCAAACACCCGAAGATCGGTACGGTTCCCCTCTACGATCTCACGTATCTCCAGAATACCCTGGTCGGTGAAAAGCCGTGTGTTTTCACGAGCGCACGCATGGGGTTGCGGATGCGTATAGGCATCCTTCGAGCGGGTCAGCTTGCCGGTCTCCGGATCGACGTAGTAGTGTCCCTGCGCCGGACCCTCGATGCCGTAAGCCCAGTGGAGTCCGGTATTGAACCACTGCGGCGAGTTCGGGGCGGCCATCTGGTTCAGGAGCGTGTAGGCGATCTCGTCGTAGAAGGCCTGCGCATCCTCGGGCGAATCGAAGTAGCCGTGCTCCTCCCCCCAGTGGCGCCAGCATCCGGCCAGACGGTGGACCACCTGCCGGGCGCTCTTCTCGGCGCCGAGAATCGGCTCACCCTGTTCGTTGAAAAGCTGATTCCCTTCGGCATCGAATTGCGGCACCCCGGCCTTGCGGAAATATTTCTGCGCCAGGATGTCGGTGGCCATCTGCGACCAGCGACTCGGGACCTCGATATCGTGCATCTCGAAAACGACCGATCCGTCCGGATTGCGCAGCACCGAGCTGCGGAGCGAATAGTCGAACATATCGTAGACGTTCTTCCCGGCGGTCGTGTAGAGACGTGAAATTTTCATGGAGTTTTCCCTGTTAGAATTAGAGTATATGATTGAGAATTCC
The DNA here is from genome assembly GCA_965650895.1 of uncultured Ignavibacteria bacterium. Taxonomy (GTDB): domain Bacteria; phylum Bacteroidota; class Ignavibacteria; order OLB7; family OLB7; genus JAGWAZ01. The sequence continues at coordinate 26,813 of CBFGQN010000001.1, forward strand.
CACACGACGCCCTGAACCAAGCGCGCAGTCCGAATGAGGCTTTTGCACGGGCAGACCCCCGGCGTGCGCTTCGATCAGCGAGACGTGTGGAATGCGATGTTATCCTGAACGGCGACCCGCCGCGGCGAGCCGTTGGAAGACGGGAAGGAGGGCACGGCGACAACGATGGATTCGCAGAAGATGCGGATGTGAATAGTCCTTCGATGTAGTGTTGAAAAGATATGCCATGGTGCTTTGTCCCGTTTTAGAAGCGGGCGAAAGATACGGGATCGCAGAGGGGGAAGTAAAGGGAAATCTCATGTGCAATAACAGCTCCAGAACGGTCCGATTCCCCTCACTGTTTCAACCTATCCCTCCCCCTCTCCTCCCCTTCTCTCTTCCTCCACGATTCTCTATCTTTACGGTTCTTTCATCGAAAACATCTCTGATTTTATCCATACTTCACGAAATCATGGCACAAGGGACGGCAAAAAGGAAAACCGCGGGGGGAAAGGCGTCGGGGAACGGGACATCGACGAAAACGAATGGACGGAACGGAAGTCCGGAGAGGACCGGTATCGACTGGAAACGGGTGGCCCGGACGCTCCTCCTCTCCAGGGCGCTCGACCGGATCGAGGAACGGGAACTGGTGCCGGCCGGACTGATTACCTACCAGTTCTCCTCGCGGGGGCATGACCTGGCGCAGATCATTCTGGGCGAACAGATCACCAATACGTATGATGCCGCCACTCTCTACTACCGCTCCCGCCCCTTCGTCCTGACCCAGGGACTGACCCCGGTCGAGGCACTGTGCAGCACGATGGGTCGCTCCGGAGGGATCAGTGAGGGACGGGATATCGGCGTCGTCCACAATCTTCCCCGTCGCGACCGCGGAACGGTGCTGCCGACCAGCGGTGATGTCGGCGCACAGTTTACCCCGGCAATCGGGTGGGCGCAGGCGATCCGCTATCGGAGTGAAGTGCTGAAAGAGAAAGAATGGAACGGCGCAATCGCCGTCGCCCTGGCCGGAGATGCCGCCTGCGCCACCAACGGCTTCTGGTCGGCACTGACCATCGCGACGACCCTGCGGCTCCCCTATCTCTTTTTTATCGAGGATAACGGCTACGGTATCTCCGTAACCGGTGATCTCCAGACGCCCGGAGGCAACATCTCGGAGAATCTCGCATCCTTCAGGGATCTGAAGATTCTCTCCGGCAGCGGCGTCGAGCCGGAGGAGACCTCGCAACTGATCGAAGAAGCGGTCCGCTCCACCCGCTCGGGGGAAGGTCCGGTCCTCCTCCACCTCCGCGTCCCCCGTCTGTGCGGACATTCCTTTGCCGATAATCAGGCATACAAGTCGGAAGAACAGGTGGCCGAGGAGGAGGCGAACGATCCGCTGCCGAAGCTGCGGGAGTATCTCGTCGGGAAGAAGATCCTGTCCGAGAAAGAATGGTCGGCAATGGAAGAAGAGGCGTGGGAAGAGGCGGGCAAAGCCGCCGAAGAGGCGAAGAACGCAAAGGAGCCGGAGACGGCGGGCGTGCTGAAGGACAGATTCTACGAGAAGGGATCGGTACAGGTGGCCGGAGGACGGATGGCGGAGACCGGTGAGAAAGAACATGAGAAGTGGACCGGAGGGACATCGGAAGCGAAGCCGGAAGGGCCGAGGATGAACATGATCGATGCGATCCGGCGGACGCTTGAGAACGAATTGAAGAAGGACGACCGCCTCCTGCTCTTCGGTGAAGATGTCGGGATGAAAGGGGGCGTACACGGGGCGACGGTTGACCTGCAACGGGCCTTCGGAGAGGAACGGGTCTTCGATACCTCGCTGAACGAAGAAGGGATCATCGGTCGCGCGGTCGGCATGGCGATGGCCGGACTGATGCCGGTGCCGGAGATCCAGTTCCGCAAGTATGCCGATCCGGCCCACGAGCAGATCACCGACTGCGGCACCATCCGCTGGCGAACCGCCGGAAAGTTTGCCGCTCCGCTGGTCGTTCGCATACCGGTCGGCTACGGAAAGAAGACCGGCGATCCATGGCACTCGGTCTCGGGAGAGGCCCTCTACGCACACCTGATCGGATGGCGCATCGCCATCCCCTCGAACGCTGAGGATGCCGTCGGCCTGCTCCGCTCGGCGTTGCGGGGGAATGATCCGACGATGTTCTTCGAGCACCGCGCACTGCTCGACACGCGGGACGGCCGCCGTCCCTGGCCGGGAGATGATTTTCTCCTCCCCTTCGGAAAAGCAAGGATCGTTCGCGAAGGGACCGACGTCACCGTGGTGACCTGGGGAGAGATGGTCCACCGGGCCGTCGCAGCCGCAGAGGAATGCAAGGCAAGTGCCGAGGTGATCGACCTGCGAACGGTCTCCCCGTGGGACAAGGAGACCGTTCTCGAATCGATCCGCAAGACAAATCGTTGTCTGGTTCTGCACGAAGACAACTGGACCTGCGGGTTCGGCGGAGAGATCGCCGCAACAGTTGCGCAGGAGGCGTTCCGTTATCTGGATGCACCGGTCGAGCGAATGGCTCCGCCGGACGTTCCGATCCCCTATAACCCGATGCTGATGGCCGCCGTCGTTCCGGGTATCGGGGAGATCGGGGAAAGAATCGACACGCTCGGAAGCTTCTGAAGCTGCACGGCGAAACCGATTGTCGTCTGAACATTTTCTTCTTTCCGGGTGTTATATCCGGTTTGCCAAGGTGTTCTGTATGGTCGGAAGATATTTCTCAGAACAACTTTTTTTGTCGATACTCACATTCAAAATCAGGTGAAGTACACATGATGCGACGCAGTTATACTCTTGTACTCTCAACCCTTCTGCTTGCCGGATTCTTCATGACCGGCTGTGGTGAGGATACCGTGGAACCGACACCCGAAGAACCGCAGGTCCTCTTCCTCCATGCCGCTCCGGTCACCGGCGATAAGGGACTGGATCTCCTTGTGGAGGACGAAGCGGCTGCTACAAATAAAAAATTCGGCGAAGTGAGCGACTATACGGAGGTCCGTTCGGGACTGCGGAGAGTGCAGATTGTGGAGAACGGAACGACATCGGCTCTGTTCGATGAGAACATCAAACTGGACGAGGACAGAAAGTATACGCTGATCGCCTACAACGAAACGAGCGGTACGATCGGTACGCTTCTGTTTCGGGACGACCTGACCGCTCCGGCAGCCGGGAAGGCGCTGATCCGCGCCGCCCACCTGATCAACGACGGACCGAAAGTCCGGGTGGCGTTCCAGGGAGGAGGGGCCCCTCTCTATGACAGCATCGCCTTTACGCAGAACACGGAATTCTTCAACGCCGTGAACGCCGGCACCTATACCCTCCGCTTTATCGACATTGCCGAACAGGGGAACGGAGACCAGACCGGAGGGGCCGACGCCATCGTCGAGCAGCAGGTGACGCTGGAGGCCGGAAAGATCTACACGTTTGCCGCCGTCGGGACGACTGCCTCGCCCGGACTGGTTGTCATCACGCATAATTAGGACAAGGCACGGAGACGCACAGCATACAGCACGTACAGAGTTCGCCATTCAATAGAACTCGCCATTCAACAAGGACGGAACATGAAGACTATCAGATTCCTTTTTCTTTTTTCACTGATCACAATTGCCGGTCTCGGATTCTACGGATGCGAAGAGGACACGACCCAGCCGCCGGACGACACGCACGATCATGCGGAGATACTCCTGATGCACGCGGCTCCGGCCGGTCCGGGAGTTGATCTGCTGATCGACGACTCGGTCTACGTGACCAACGCCACTTTCGGTCAGTTCGGCACGGCCTATGCCGAGATCGAAGCCGGATCGCGCCGGGTCCGCATCCTGCCGACCGGCACGACGGCATCACCGGTTATTGACGAAACGCTTGACTTCACAAAGGACGAGCACTACACCCTCTTTATCCTCAACGACGCGGCCCCGCTGGTCTTCCAGGACAACCTGAGCGAACCTGCGGCAGGCAAGGCCCACATCCGGATCGCTCATCTGATACCGGACGGACCGGAGGTGAAGCTGTCGTTTCAGGGCTCGGGTCTCGGACCGATTTTCGACAACATCGAGTTCAAGGAGAACACCGAATTCTTTACGCCGGTCAATGCCGAAGAGGTTGTGCTCCGGGTGCAGAAAGCCGGCAGTTCCGGCGGCGGCGGCGGTGGTGGCGGAGGGGGCGGAAGCGAGCCGATCGCGCCGGATCTTTCCTATACGCTTGAGGATGGCGGCATCTACACAATCGCCATCATCGGCACGGTCGCCGCTACCGACGACCACGATCCGGAGATCGTGGTGATCAAGCACGAAGAAGATCACGAATAGAAACCGGAAGAACGATCTTCCGCAAACGTATGGAACGGGCAGGTGCCGGGACAACATCCCCGCACCTGCCCGTTCCGTTTCCCCCATCTCCATCCGACCCCCCTCCTCCATACCCTGCAACTCGTGACTCGCCCAGTGCCAGCCGAGCTCGCATACAGACCGGGGCGATGGACCTATCCTGACGGCCGCGCCGG
>CBFGQN010000002.1:0-28002 GCA_965650895.1 uncultured Ignavibacteria bacterium
CGCGGGCGAGAATGGAACTCGGGCTTACGCTCGGTGCCGGTACCATCCGGATCATCGACGCGGCCGGTGCCGTTGTGCGTCGCGAGGCGTTTGCCGGAGGATCGTTCTATCTCTTTGACAGGAAGACTCTCCCTTCCGGAGTCTACCTTGTCGAGATTGCCGACGATGACCGCGTTGTCAGGGGGAGAGTGGTTGTGCGGTAGGTGAAGAGTCGATACATCGGGACGGATGGCTCTGATCCGCGTTCATCCGTCCCGATCCGTCCAATCCCTGTAGGATTTCCCCCTCTCATCATCAGCAACCCTCACAACTTCCCGGCATCCCGCAGGGTCTGTTCCAGCGAGTTCCAGAGAAGTGCCGCCGTCTTCTCCCACGTGAAGAGTTCGCGGCGCCGGTTCCCTTCTTCGATCAGCTCTTCCCGCAGCTTCCGGTCGGCGGCAAGCCGGGTCATGGCTCCGGCAATCTCTTCGGGCGAATGGGGATCGGTCAGCAGGGCTCCCCGACCGGCCACTTCCGGCATCGACGTGACGTTGGAGGCGATCACCGGGACGTGGACCGAGAAGGCTTCCAGAATCGGGATGCCGAATCCCTCGAAGAAGGGGACGTAGAGAAGCCCGATGCTTCCCCCGGCAACGCGTGCCAGTTCTTCATCCTCAAGTCGTCCGGCAAAGATCACCGAGTCGCGATATTGCATCCGCTCCCAGGTCTCTTCCATCCGGCGGTTCCACCACTTCTTCCTGCCGACGATCACAAACTTCGTCTCCTCCCGGTCGGTCTCCCTGAACCTGTCGAACGCACGGAGCATACCGATCACGTTCTTGCGTTGGTGAAGCGTTCCGACAAAGTAGAAGTAGGGCTTTCCTTCGGTGTAGCGACGGCGTACCTGTTCCACTTCATCGGAGGAGAGGCGCTCATGGTTCTCCGGCGCGCCGTTGTAGACGACATCGATCCGCTCGGCAGGAATCCGGTAGAGGTTGATGATGTCCCGCTTTGAATAATCGCTGACCGTCACGATACGCCGGGCGTTTTGTGCATAGCGTTTGCTGAAGACGTGATAATAGTTTCGCCAGATCCAGGGGAGAGAGGCGGGCTGGTGTTCATAGTTCAGATCGTGGATCGCCTCCACTTTCGGCAGATCGGCCCGCAACGAATGCATCGGTTCGGGGGAGAAGAGGAGATCGGCCCTCTCACGACGGAGGATTCGGGGGAGCTGCACTTCCTGCCAGAAGAGTGCTGTGACCGGTTCGCGGACCACCGGACCGAAGACGACCGGCCTGACGTTCTCCGCAAAGATGTAGTCGGAAGAAGGGGGGCGGTCGAACAGAAACAGGAACTCGTGTTCCGGGTGTTCCCGCACAATCCGTCGCATCGTCTCCCGCGTGAAGATGCCGATGCCGTCAAGCCTGTTCCCGATCAGCAGCCGGGTGTTGACGGCGATTCTCATCTGTTGATTCCGAGACGTTCAAACAGACCGACCGTCAGCAGGGGAAGGGCGATCGTGGCATCGCACTTCACTTCGGCGGCCACGGCCTTCTCGGTATATTTTCCCCAGGAGACCGACTCCGAAACGGTGCAGCCGCTGAGCCCCCCCCAGGCGGGGGAATCGGTGAAGATCCGGACGGTCATATCGTAGCCGTGCCGCTCGGTCTTCCCGGTCATCTCCAGCAGAGGCCAGGCCTGCTGCGCCCAGTTCCGCGGCACTCCGCCGCCGATGATGAGCGTCCCGCCACGCTCTTTCTGCAGAAGGCTCTCGGCAAAGACCTGAACGTCGGCGAGTTCGTCCAGCGTGATCTTCCATCCGTTTCGCTGGTTGTACTTCACCAGGTTCAGCGCAAACTCGCTGTCGCTGGTCGCGCCGCAGTAGATCGGCACGTTGCAGCGGGCGGCCGCCGAGAGAATGCCCCGTTTGTCGAGGGAGGCAAGCTGCTGACCTGTAATGCGGAAGAGTTCGCTCGGGCGGACGTTCCACCCGGCTGCCGGATCGATATCGTTCTCCATGAACCAGCGGTTCAGAATCGCCTCCAGCAGGACTTCGCCTTTGTGGTATCCCTCCTCCGGAAGGAACGTGTCGTAGATGCGGTTGATCGAGTGGTGGAACAGATCGACGTCGTCGGCGGCCGTCGCCCCGACATAGTGCCCCTGATTCAGTTCATCGGCGTGGTTGACCATCGAGTGGCTGATGTTCGCGCCGGTCGTCACCAGTGCGTCGATCACTCCTTCTTCAATCAACTGCGCTACCGTCTCCTCCATCCCTCCCGGAACCATCGCTCCGGCAAGGGTCATCACTACCATACAGGATTCGTCGCGCGCCATGTTCTCCAGCACGTCCAGACAGCGGGAGAGTGCCCGTCCCTGAAACGAACAGCCGCCGAGTGCGGCCAGCAGATCGCTGACCGATCCGACGTCCCGCGGCGAGATCGGCGCGATTCTGGTCTGCAGATATTCCTCTTTCGTGTGTCTGTTCCGGTCTGCCATGCCTTCGAAATGAATTAACAAGGATTGGATTATAATAATTGCGGGGCGGAAGATCGTGGTTCCGATCCTCCGCCCCGAACGGTTTCACATGTTTGCTTGATACAGGTTACCATAATGGAATTCCGACGAAAATTCTTTACTCAGTCGTTGTCGGAATTCTCCTTCCGTCTTTTCTGCTCTCCGACCACGCCCTTGAAGTTGTAGTAGGTATACTCCTTCAGGGCATCCATGTACTGCTCCAGAAACTCCACTCCCTGTCGCGGCCGGATGCTCTTCCGCTTGACCTTCTCTCTGATAACTGCGTCCATCCGTTTGCGCAGATCGCTTGTGGAGTACTGCACCAGGGAGAGGGCCTGCGTGATGTTTGTTCCGGGAATGCTTGTCTCGATGTAGAAGTTGTCCGGCTCCTCGTCGTCGGCGTAGACGTGGATTTCGTTGACGCGACCGAACAGGTTATGCATATCTCCCAGAATGTCCTGATAGGCCCCCATCAGGAAGCAGCCGAGATAATAGGGATTGTCGTTGAGGGAGTGGAGGCGCAGATAGTTCTGCTCTCCGTCCTCGCCGATGAACCGGTCGATCTTGCCGTCGGAGTCGCAGGTCAGATCGACGAGCATTCCCCGTCGGTCCGGTTCTTCGCGCAGACGGTGGATCGGCATGATCGGGAAGATCTGGTCGATCGCCCAGTGGTCCAGCATGCTCTGGAAGACCGAGAAGTCGCAGAGATACTGATCGACCAGCATCTCCTCGATCTGATAAAGATCGCTCGGCAACGAGTCCCGGTCGAACGCCTTCAACGCCCTGTCCAGATTCCGGATCAGTCCCCAGTAGAGCGATTCCGCCTTTGCCTTGTCCTCAAGCGACAGATAGCCGAGCGAGAAGAGCTGATCGGCATCCCCCCGTTTCTCTACCGCGTCGTGGAAGATTTCCAGACAGCGGGCCAGGCGTTGCCGTTCTCCCCGCGTGGTATCGGCGGTGATGTTCAGCAAAGTTTCAAACAGGTCGTAGAGTTCGCGGAGGACCGGCTCGTCCCGGTTCGAGATTTCCGGTTTCGGCAGTTCCGGTTCGCGACGCGTCGCCTCCAGCACGCCGACGATCAGGACGGAGTGGTGGGCGGTCAGTGCCCGTCCGCTTTCGGAGACGATGATCGGGTGGGGAACCTCCTCGATATCGCAAATCTCCTTGATCGTGTAGACCACGCCGTTGACATATTCCTGCAGCGTGTAGTTGATGCTCTGGTCCAGACCCAGATCGACCGAATCGTAGTTGACTCCGAGTCCGCCGCCGACATCGATGTACTTGATGTTCAGTCCCAGCTTCACCAGTTTCGCGTAAACCCGCGCGGCCTCGCGGACGGCCCCTTTCAGTGTGATGATGTCGGTGATCTGCGAGCCGATATGGAAGTGAACAAGCTCGAAGGAATCGGTGAGATTCCGTTCGTGCAGCTCCTCGACGATCCGCATGATCTGCGGAAAGGAGACGCCGAACTTCGAGGCGTCTCCTCCCGACTCTGCCCACTTGCCGCTGCCGACGGTCGAGAGGCGGACGCGAACGCCGAAGCGCGGGGTCAGGTTCCGTTTGTCGGCTTCGGTCAGGAACTCCTCGAACTCGTAGTATTTCTCCAGGATCGGCAGGACGTTCTTGCCCAGGTGCTGACCGGTCAGGATCAGCGAGAGCATGGTGGAGTCCTTGTAGCCGTTGCAGATCAGGAGCATGTCATCCCGATCGAGGTGGGGGAGGGTGGCCAGAAGCTCGGCTTTCGAGCCGCACTCCAGTCCGAAGTTGTAGGGTTCTCCGGCGTCGAGAATCTCCAGCACCACTTCGTGCAGTTGATTGACCTTGACCGGGTAGACTCCCTGATACCGGTTCTGATAGCCGAATTCCTGAATCGCTCCCCGGAAGCTTTCGTTCAGTTCCACCACGCGTCGTCGCAGAACATCCTGAAAGCGGATCAGCAACGGCAGATGGATGCCCCGGGCACGGGCCTCCTCGACGATCTTCAGCAGGTCGATTTCCATGTCCGAGTCGATCATCGGCCGGACGCCGACGTTCCCCTCGGTGTTTATAAAAAAGTACGGACTCCCCCACCGGTCGATATGATAGGCGATGTCGGCATCTTCCAGATTCCATGCATCGGCGGCCGATGGTTCGGCATCGTGTTCGGCAGGAGGTTCAACAGTTGCAGCTTCGTTTTTCTCGTGCATTTCCACTTTTGATTCTCTATTGATCGTGCTGCGCTATTTTAGCACCCCGCAAGATACGGTATGTTCGGGATTGCAGAAATTATTCGGATTCGATCTGACGACGGTATGAACGCCAACATCACATTGCAGCAACTGATCTACGTTGTCGCCGTTGACGGACGGGGGAGTTTCGTGGATGCGGCCGAGGAGTGCAAGGTGTCGCAGCCTGCTCTGAGCATGCAGGTCAGGAAACTGGAGAACACGCTCGGGGTGACGTTGTTCGACCGGAGCCGACAGCCTGTGCAGCCGACGGAGATCGGACGCCGGGTGATCGCCCAGGCTCGTCTTGTGCTGCGGGAGGCCGGACGGGTGCAGGAGCTGATCGACATTGCGCAAGGGGAGATGAAGGGGGAATACCGGATCGGTGCCCTCCCCTCGATTGCCTCGTCGGTTCTGCCGGGGGCCGTTCGCGAGTTTACCGACAGGCATCCGGAAGTCCTCCTGACCGTCAGAGAGTACCCGGTGGAAGAATTGCTCGACGGATTGCGGCGTGACCGGCTGGACGCGGCGATCGCTCCGCTCCCGACAGGGGGAGGGGCGTTTGTGGAGCGGACGCTCTATCACGAGCCGCTGATCGCCTATGTCCCCCGTCGTCATCGACTCTACGATACGAAGCGGATAGCGCCGGGCCTGCTGATGCGTTCCGACCTGCTCCTCCCCGGCAAGGGGGAACCGTTGCGTGAACTGATGCAGGGACTGGTCCGAAACGAAAACGGAAATGACGTCGGACGGGAGCCGGTTCGCTGGGAGGGGGGGTCGTTCGACTCGTTGCGGCGGCTGGCCGAGGAAGGACTCGGGGTGGCGTTGTTGCCGAAGTTCATTGCCGACGAGATCGGAGGGAGCGGAACGGCCGACATGTTGCGGGAGTTTGCCGCGCCGGTTCCCCACAGAACGATCGGTCTGATCTCTCCTGCCTCCCACGCAAAAGGACACATCACCGACGAATTCGAGGCGACGTTGCTGAGCAGGATTCCCCCCGGCCTGCTGGAAAAACCAGCATAGCCGGGGACCGGGAATCATCCTTCGAAATTTGCCAGATCTTCCTCGCTGATCTCCACATTCGAGAAGACGTTCTGCACGTCGTCCTGATCGTCGAGTGCGTCGAGCAGCTTCATGGCCTGGGCGGCCTCGTCGCCGGAAAGCTCCACCGACTGACTCGGCACGAAGGCGAGTTTCGCTTCCTTGATATCGTAGCCGGCACTTTCCACGGCTTCGCGAACCGCGTCGAAATTTTCCGGTTCGGCGTAGACCTCAAAGGTCTCTTCCTCTTCCTTGACGTCCTCGGCCCCTGCGTCGATCACCGCCATCAGAATTTCTTCTTCATCCTTCCCTTCTTTATCGACGGCGATCACCGACTTGCGCGAAAAATTCCAGGCGACCGAACCTGCGTCGGCCATTGATCCGCCGTTGCGCGAGAGAGCGTGGCGGACGTCGGCAACGGTCCGGTTCCGGTTGTCGGTGACGCATTCGATCAGGATACCGATGCCTCCCGGACCGTATCCTTCCAGCATGATCTGCTCCAGCGTCTGCCCTTCCAGTTCGCCGGTTCCCCGCTTGACTGCCCGATCGATATTATCGTTCGGCATGTTTGCCGCCCGTGCCTGCTGCATCACCAGGCGAAGTCGGGGATTCGTATCCGGATCTCCCCCGCCGTCCCGTGCGGCAATTGTCAGTTCCTTCGCAATGCGCGTGAATACCTTGCCCCGTTTGGCATCACTGGCTGCCTTGCGATGTTTGATATTGGCCCATTTACTGTGTCCTGCCATCGAACTCTTCCGTCTCTATCGTATGTGATACTATGGTGTTGTTTTCAATACTGTGCGTTCGGTCGGCACCGTTGACGTTCTCGGCACCTGTGTTTTTGTCCTCGTCGGTCGAACCGGCCTCTTCGGGGATCACTCCATCGGTCGTCGTAAGCTCCGAAGTTGTCGCCCCGTCGGTTCCGGTCCTCTTCCCGTCTTCCGGTTTCTCCTTTCCGTTGGCGGCGGAACCGATATAGGAAATAAGAATTTCAAGTCCCTCGTCGCTGCTGCGGAAATCGTGAATTCTGAGCTGCTTCGTGACGGTCCCCCGGAACTCGTTCTCGTCGATGTTGAAGGCCAGATCGAATTTCTTTCCCGCTTTCAGTTCGCCGATTCTGTTCCCCATGCCGAAGCCGATCGCCTCGATATAGCTGGCGTCGGTTTCGTTCAGCCGGACGCGGAACTTCAGGTGGTCGCGACCGACGATGCGGGGGTAGCCGATGATCTCCGCATTGCGCGTCATGAACATCGGCCGGGTGTTCCCCGGTCCGAACGGTGCGAACTGCTTGACGAGTTTGAAGAAGCGGGGAGTGATCTCGTCCAGCCTCATCTCCGCGTCGATGTGGAGTTCCGGCGTCAGCATCTGATCGTTGATCTCCCGACCCGCATAGTCGTTCAGCGCCCGGCGCAGGGCCGGGATGTTCTCCTCGCGCACCGACAGGCCGGCGGCATATTTGTGTCCGCCGAACTGTTCGATGTGGGCTTCGCACTCTTTCAGCGCATTGTAGATGTCGAATCCGGGAATGGACCGGGCCGAGCCTTTTGCCATGCCCTCGACGGTCGTCATCAGGACGGTCGGCAGGTAGAATCGCTCGACCAGACGGGAGGCGACGATACCGATCACTCCGGCATGCCAGTCCGGGTTGTGGATCACCAGCAGCCGGTAATCGCTCTCCTCGAGCAGTTCCCGGGCAATCGCGTCGGCCTCGGCAAAGGTCTCCTCGTCGATCGACCTGCGTTCGCGGTTTGCCGTCTCCAGTTCCTGTGCCTGACGGAATGCCTGGATCTCGTCATCCTCGATCATCATCCTGACCGCCCGGTTTGCCACCCCCATCCGCCCGGCGGCGTTGATGCGGGGAGCGATGCCGAAGACGATCTGCGATGTGTTCAGGGTGCGGGAGTTCATTCCGGCACATTCCAGCAGACCCCGGATACCGGGGCGCGGGGAATCGTTCAGCTTCCGGAGTCCGTGCGTCACCAGCAGCCGGTTCTCCCCGGTCAGCGGAACGATGTCGGCGGCGGCGGCAATGGCGACGAAATCAAGGTAGGACCAGATGATGTCCGGCTTGCCGAGACGCTGGGCGACTCCCTGCATCATCTTGAAACCGACGCCGCATCCGGAGAGAAACTTGAAAGGATAATCACATCCCGGTTTGATCGGGTCGAGAACCGCTACGGCCGGCGGGAGTTCGTCACCCGCTTCATGGTGGTCGCAGATGATGACGTCGATGCCGAGTTCGGCGGCATAACGTACCTGTTCGACTGCGGTGATGCCGCAGTCGATGGTAATGATGAGCTTGTGCCCGGCTGCGGCAAGTCGGTCGATGCCGAGCCGCGAAACGCCGTAGCCTTCAGTGAAGCGATCCGGAATGTAGTAATCGACCGTTGCTCCAAGGTCCCTGAAGAACAGATAGAGCATGGCGGCCGAGTTCGTTCCGTCAACGTCATAATCTCCGTAAATGGCAATTCCTTCCCCTGATTCGAGGGCGCGGATAGACCGTTCCACAGCCTGTTCCATGCCGTCCATCAGAAAAGGATCATGCAGATCGGCCAGATTCGGTCGGAAGAATTCCCGTGCGGATTCAAAGGTTTCAATACCTCTTCCCACAAGTATCTTCGCAATCGTTTCCGGGACGTTGATCGCTCTGGCTAAGTTTTCTACGACGTTCTCATCTGATACCCTTGAGAGAATCCAGCGATATTTCAATTGATTGTTCCAATAATAATAATTCGTAAACCGGGGCTAAAATACGGCACGGGGAACCGCAAAGCAATACGGTCCGGGTGTGAATGCGTGAAGGGGCCTTCCGGCCGGTGTGGTCTTCAGGTTCCCGTTTCTTTGTAATTTTACCGGCTCACGAATTCAATGGGGATAAAAGAACAATGGATCAGAAAATCCGAGTATTGATAGCAAAGGCGGGCCTCGACGGACACGACCGGGGGGCAAAGGTGATTGCCGCGGCCCTGCGGGACGCCGGAATGGAGGTGATCTACACCGGACTGCGGCAGACGCCGGAGATGATTGTTGAGGCGGCCCTGCAGGAAGACGTTGATGTGATCGGCATCAGCCTCCTCTCCGGAGCCCACATGACGATCTTCCCGAAAGTCCGTCAACTGATGGAGCAGAAGGGGCTGAACGACGTTCTGCTGACCGGAGGGGGCATCATGTCGGATCACGATATCGAGGAACTGGGGAAAATGGGGGTCGGCAAGCTCTTTACTCCCGGAGCCCCGACAACGGCCATCGCCGATTACATCAAGGAGTGGGTGCGGGAATATCGGACGGTGTAGGGGGAATCAGAGGAGAGTTTATAGAGTGAAGAGTTGATGGAGTTGGTAGAGTGGGGGAGGGCGGCTTTTAGTATGCGTTATGAGTAACACAACGGATATCTCCCAGGAAGAACTCGGCATTCTCGGTCGCTCCGTGGTAATCCGCGAAGCGGTCGAGACGTTGCGTCGGATTGCTCCGACCGATCTGACGGTCCTGCTGATCGGCGAGAGCGGTGTCGGCAAGGAAATCTTTGCAAAGGGGGTCCATCGCCTCAGCCGCCGTGCCGGGAAGACGATGCTGTCGATCAATTGCGGGGCGATTCCGGAAACGCTGCTTGAATCCGAACTCTTCGGACACGAGAAAGGGGCCTTTACCGGTGCGGTGGAATCGCGCAAAGGGATCTTCGAGGCGGCCGACGGGGGGACGATTTTTCTGGACGAGATCGGCGAGATGACACCGGCCACGCAGGTAAAACTTCTGCGGGTGCTGGAATCCGGAACGTTTACCCGCGTCGGGAGTACCGAGGAGCGGACGAGCGACGTCCGGGTGGTGGCGGCGACGAATCGCGATCTCGAGCAGGCCGTCTCCGACGGGGCCTTCCGTCAAGACCTTTATTATCGACTGAATTCGGCAAAGATCTTCATCCCGCCGTTGCGGGAACGACGCGAGGATATTCAGCTTCTCTTCGCCTACTTTGCCTATCAGGCCTCCGCACGACTCGGCATTCCGTTCGGCGGGATCACCCACGACGCCATGGAAGTGCTTCTGGAATATCCCTGGCCGGGAAACGTCAGGGAACTGAAAAATTTTACCGAGTTGATCATCACGCTGGAGCGGGAGGAACAGATAACGGTCGATACGGTCTTCGAGCACCTCGATACCTCGCGCATGCGACCGAAGACGAATCCGTACGGCGTTGTCCACCTGCCGGGAAAAACGCCCGAACAGGCGGAGCGGGAACTGATCTACCGGGCGTTGATCGACCTTCGAAACGAGGTTGTGGCCCTGAAGGAGACGGTGCAGGGGACGTATGGAAGTCCCCCACGTGAGGAGGTGCCCGAGCAGTTTGCCCTCCCCCCATACGGCAGGAACGGCGGAAGCCTTGTCGAGCGTCTTGAGACGACAAATCTGGAAGAAGTGGAGCGGATGATGATCCTCGGGGTTCTGCAAAAGTTCAATAACAGCCGCCGCCGCGCCGCCGATGCTCTCGGCATCAGCGAGCGGACGCTTTACCGGAAGCTGAATCAATACAAGGAAGAGGGGTATTTCGATGACGATGAAGGGGAAGATCCGGGGGATGGGAACGGATGATGCGTAATGTGTAAGAACTCGGAGAATCGGAACATCGGTTGCGGCGGTACGCCACTGACGAGAGGAGAGAGTGGGGGGCGAACCGCTCTGTGGACGATGTTGCTGCTGACGGCAGTCCTGTCGGGGGGATGCTATTCGTTCCGTGGGGGATCGGCTCCGGCCCATCTGCGGACGATTCTGATACCGCAGGCCGAGGATAACAGCGGCTTCGGACGCTCGACGATCCGGTTCGATCTGACCAACGAGCTGATCGACCGGTTCCGTGCGGACAACAGTCTGCGGGTGATCGACGACAGCGAGGCCGATTCCCGTCTGGAGGTTGCGATTACCACGATTCGCAATGATATTCGTCTTGCCGTCTCGGCTCAGGACAGGGAGACGGTGCGGGGAGTGGCGATCGAGGCCCGGGCAACCTTTTACGATAACCTGAGAAATCGTGCAATCTATGAGGGGCGTCTCTTCAAGGGGGAATCGTCCTACGATATTACCGAAGGACAGACGGGTGAAGATGAGGCGGTGGCCGAAGCTATTGAAAATCTGACAAACGAAATTTTGCTGGCGACAGTCGCCGACTGGTAATCCCGCTCCCATTGTCCTGTTTGCAGACAGTGGGGATCCGGGGAGACGATCCCGCCGGTTCTTTGCTCTTTAGTGCTGAAGAATCCGGAGTGGTGGAGAACCTCTTCGGTCGGATGAGAGGAGCCGTCACTTTCTATGGAATTGATTCTTCTTTGTTTTTATGTTCTGGCGTTGATCGTCCTCTCGATCTTCGGCCTCTACGGCCTGGCGATGGTTGTTGCCTATCGGCGATTGCAACCACGGGATCCGCAACCCGCCCGCTCCGTTTCCGACGATGAACTGCCGCTGGTAACCGTGCAGTTGCCGGTCTTCAATGAACGCTATGTCGTTGAACGGTTGATCGACGCCGTCTGCGAGCTTGACTGGCCGAAGGAGAAGCTGGAAATTCAGGTGCTGGACGATTCGACCGATGATACGATCGTTCTCTCCCGTGCCGTTGCCGAACGGAAGAGGGAGGAGGGGTACGATGTCAAACTGCTCCACCGGACGGATCGCTCCGGCTTCAAGGCCGGAGCGTTGAAGGAGGGACTGGCGGCGGCGCGCGGGGAATTTGTGGCTATCTTCGACGCCGACTTCATCCCGAGTCCGAACTTCCTTCGCGATACCGTTCCCCATCTGGTGGCCGATCCCGGTATCGGCATGGTGCAGGCCCGCTGGGAACATATCAACAGCGATTACAGTCTGCTGACCCGTATGCAGGCGATGGCTCTGGACGCTCACTTCGCCATGGAACAGCAGGTGCGGAATCGCTCCCGTGTGTTTATCAATTTCAACGGCACCGCCGGGGTCTGGCGCAAGACCTGCATTATCGAGGCGGGAGACTGGCACAGCGATACGCTGACCGAGGACCTGGATCTCTCCTACCGGGCGCAGTTGTGCGGGTGGCGGTTTCTCTATCTGAACGATGTGACCGTTCCGGCCGAGTTGCCTGCGGAGGTGAACGGACTGAAGCTTCAGCAGTTCCGCTGGACGAAAGGGGCGATCGAGACGGCGAAGAAACATCTGTGGCGTGTCTGGCGGAGCGATCAGCCCCTTGCGGTGAAGCTGCACGCGACGATCCATCTGACCTCGAACGTCGTCTTTCCCTTTATCCTTTTTATCGCCTTGCTGAACGTTCCGATCATTCTGATCAAGAAGGCTCATCCGGAGTTGGACCTCTACTACAACCTGATGGCGATCTTCATCCTCGCCTCGATCTCCACGTTCCTCTTCTATCTGGTTGCACAACGTGATCTGCGGAGCGACTGGAAGCGCCGGATGTTGCTGTTCCCGGTCTTCATGGCCGGAACGATGGGACTGGCCGTCAACAACACAAGGGCGGTGCTGGAGGCTCTGTTCAACCGCAAGAGCGAGTTCAAGCGGACGCCGAAATACAACATCACGAAGAAGGAAGATACCTGGACCCGGAGCATCTACCGGTTCTCGAAGATCAGTCTCGGAACCGTGCTGGAACTTCTGCTGGCTCTCTACTTTGCCGTCGGGATCGCAATTTCGGTCTGGCTGGTGGAGATTGCGGCTCTTCCGTTCCAGATCATGTATCTTTTCGGCTTCGGCTTTGCCGGCTATCTGTCGTTGCGGCATGCGTGGGCGAGATGACGAGAATTTCGAATGGCGAATGACGGTTTTCGAATGTCGATTTTCAACTGGCGAGTGGTGGAGGGGTTCGGACGACATCCTTTGAATTTTTCATTTTGAATTTTGCATCGATCCATGGTTCTTCGAGAAGAGATCGAGAGTGCGGTTGCGGCGATTCGTCGGCATACCGATATGGTTCCGGACGTCGGTATCGTCATCGGTACCGGACTGGGGCGGATTGCCGAGGCGATCGAAGGGACGGTTGATATCCCTTACGGAGATATTCCCGGCTTCGTTCGGCCGACGGTGGAATCACATGCCGGACGATTGATCTTCGGAAAGCTCGGCGGCAAGTCGGTTGTGGCGATGCAGGGGAGGTTCCACTACTACGAGGGATATTCGATGGGGGAGATCACCTTCCCGGTACGCGTGATGCGCGCGCTCGGGGCCGGGACTCTTCTGGTATCGAACGCCTGCGGCGGAATGAACCCGCTCTACCGTCGCGGCGACATCATGCTGATGGACGATCACATCAACCTGCTGGGCGACAATCCGCTGATCGGTCCGAACGACGATACGCTCGGTCCGCGCTTTCCCGATATGTCCGAACCGTACAGTCGCGAGCTTCTGGAGATTGCCGAGGAGGCGGCGCTCGACCTGAAGGTGAAAGTCCATCGCGGAGTCTACGTGGCGGTCTCCGGGCCGAATCTGGAGACGCGGGCGGAGTACCGGTTCCTGCGGGGGATCGGCGCCGACGTCGTGGGGATGAGCACGGTTCCGGAAGTGATCGTCGCACGTCACATGGACATGCGGGTCTTCGGCATCTCGATTATCACCGATGAATGTTTCCCGGACAATCTGGCGCCGGTCAGCATTCCGGAGATTATCGAGGCGGCCGGACGGGCCGAGCCGAAAGTGACGCAGATCATGATCGAGGTCGTCCGCCGCATGAACTCCCTTCCTGCGTGATTCTTTATGCCCTTCGTACCTTGGTGGTAAATCCTTCACCATCAGGACATCCGCCGCCGCGGAAGCAGAAAGGAAGGCCGGGATTTCCGCAGAGCACATTCTTCTCCCCGGTCTTTCGTCATACCCCCCGCTCAATACCGAACACGAACATTTTATTCTTTTTTCAATTTGATCGAGAAAAAACTTCATTCGCCCGATCCGAACGCTCGCGAGCGGGCCATCCTGGTCGGACTGATCGTCTATCCCACCACACGTGAAATGGCCGAGGAGCATCTGGCCGAACTTGAACTTCTGGCCGATACCGCCGGAGCCGACACGGTTCACCGCGTTATCCAGTCTCTGCCGCGCCCCGAAACGGGGACATATGTGGGGAAAGGGAAAGTAGAGGAGCTGAAAAAGCTGATCGAGGAGGATGAGACGATCACGCTCGCCATTGTCGACGACGATCTCTCGCCGGTGCAGATCCGGAATCTGGAGCGGGAACTGGAACGGAAAGTGGTGGATCGAAGCGGTCTGATTCTGGACATCTTCGCCTCACGCGCCCGTTCACGCGAAGCCCGCACGCAGGTGGAACTTGCCCAGCTTCTCTATCTGATGCCCCGACTGACGCGAATGTGGACCCACCTTTCCAAACAGTACGGAGGGATCGGTACGAAGGGGCCGGGAGAGACGCAGATCGAGACCGACCGCCGGATCATCAAGGGACGGATTGCCCATCTGCGGGAAAAACTTGCAAAGATCGAGACGCAGCGGGAGACGCAGCGGAAGGGACGGGACGAGATGTTCCGCGTCTCGCTGGTCGGCTACACGAACGCAGGCAAATCGACGCTGATGAACGAACTGGTGGGGGAGGCCGAGGTCCATGCCGAGGACCGGCTCTTCGCCACGCTCGACACGACGGTGCGGCAGGTGGAGCTGAAGCCGGGACGGACGGTTCTGCTGAGCGATACGGTCGGATTCATCCGCAAACTCCCTTCCCACCTTCTTGCCGGGTTTCATTCAACGCTCGCCGAAGCGCGGGAGGCCGATCTGCTTCTGCACGTCGTTGACGTTTCATCGTCGAGCGTTCACGAGCAGATCGCTGTGGTCGAGGAGACGTTGAAGGAGATCGGGGCGGGGGAGATTCCGGTTCTGATGGTCTTTAACAAGATCGATCTGATCGAACCGGGGGAGGAACGGCTCCGGGCTCTGGTCGATCGCTATCCGCAGAGCGTTTCGATTTCCGCAGCTACCGGACTGGGAGTCCACGCCCTTCGCGAGGAGATTGTCCGGCAGGTGGAGGAGACCTACGGGGAACGGATCGTCCGCGTACCGATGACCCACTGGCACCACGTGGCGAAGCTGCACGAGTGGATCGATCCGATTGAAAAGGCTTTCAACGAGGAATACGGTTACCTCCACTTCCGGTTCAGTCCGAAAATGGGGGACTACGTCGAGAAAGGTCTGGCGGCGGCCCATGCCGAAGAGGTGGAGGGGATGCCGGAAATTTCGGATGCCGAATGACGAATTGCGATTGATTCGATAACCGCAGGGGCGCAACATCTTGCGCCCTGCAGGATACCCGAGGCCGCGACCCGATGGAATGAACACCCGAACAACAACCGCTGGAACATGACGAGACGACAAAGATATATCCGATCGACGGTATTGGTTTTCCTGCTGACCCTGGGCGGCGGAGCGGCGCTTCATGCGCAGACCTCGAAGCTTCTGATCCCGATGGACAACGTCCAGACCGATCATCTGAAGGCTTACGGCATTGCCTACTGGATTCTCGGGAAGGGATACGAAGTCGACTGGCTGCTGAATTATCGGGGCGGGTCGTTCATGGTGGAGTATGCCGATTTTCTGGCGGCCGAATGCCGGATTCGCGGGGTGACCTTTGAGTCGGTCAGCGGTGCCGGCGCTGCGGTGATCTACAGCGAAGTCCAGAGCGAATCGGCGAACATGGATGTGGTCCGGATGGAGACCGCACCGAAAGTTGCGGTCTACGTTCCACCAGGCTTTCAGCCCTGGGACGATGCGGTGACCATGGCGATGGAGTATGCCGAGATACCGTACGACAAGATCTGGGACAAGGAGGTGATGGAAGGAAAACTGAAGGAGTACGACTGGCTTCACCTGCATCACGAGGACTTTACCGGTCAGTACGGGAAGTTCTATGCCACGCATCGCTTCGAACCGTGGTATCAGCAGCAGGTGGCGTTGCTGGAGACGACCGCACAGGAGCTCGGCTACAAGAAGGTCTCGCAATTGAAGCTCGATGTTGCCAAAACGATCAAGGAGTACATTGCCGGCGGAGGATTCCTCTTCGCGATGTGCTCGGCCACCGACACGTATGATGTCGCGCTGGCGGCACAGAACACCGATATCTGTGCGGCGATCTTCGACGGCGATCCGGCCGATCCGGACATGCAGAACAAGCTGGACTTCTCGCAGACGCTGGCCTTTGAAAACTTCACGGTGGAGCAGGACCCGTATCAGTACGAATATTCCTCGATCGACGTGCAGCCGAATCTCTACTCGGCTCCGGCAAACGACCGGTTCACTCTCTTCGATTTCTCGGCAAAGCACGACCCGGTTCCGAGCATGCTGACCCAGTGCCACGTCGGCGTCGTCAGCGGGTTCCTGGGGCAGACGACCGCCTTCCACAAGGAGTTCGTCAAAAAGAACGTGATCGTCCTTGCCGAGCGTGACGGAACCGACGAGGTAAAGTATATTACCGGAAACTTCGGTCGCGGAACGTTCACGTTCTATGCCGGACACGATCCGGAGGACTACCAGCATGCGATCCACGACCCGCCGACCGATCTGGCGCTCCACAAGAATTCGCCCGGCTACCGGTTGATTCTGAACAATATCCTGTTCCCGTCGGCGAAGAAGAAAAAGCAGAAGACGTAGGAGAGAGGGTCCGCCGTGGCGGATGGATGACCGTAGGGGGCAAAAACCTTTGCCCCATCAAGGGCACCAGAGGGACGGGGTACGAGGGATTCGGGACCGCACAGGGGGCAAAAACTTTTGCCCCGAATCGTTGCCCCAAAATTTTTACCCCGATGTGCACCCTGATCGAATACCCTGATTCGTGCGAAGAAAAAAATGAATATTATGTCGATGAGTATGACGGTCGTGATCGAACGTCCCATCACCACACAGATTTAACGGAGATTGCAATGAACGGAAAAACCCTCGTTACCGCCCTCTTCCTTTCCCTGCTGGGGTTCAATATCCAGGCGCAGGAGAAGAGCGCTGGAATCACGTGGCTGGACATCAACACCGCCCTTGCGGAGGTCGGGAAGTCCGATAAGAAGATTCTGATCGACTTCTATACCGACTGGTGCGGCTGGTGCAAGAGGATGGACCGCGACACCTACGCCGACAGCAGCGTGGCCGCCTACATGAACGAGCATTTCCTGGCCGTGAAGTTCAACCCGGAGAAAGGGGACTCGGTGGTCTACGACGGCGAGACCTACTCGGCCCGGCAGTTTGCCGCAGCGTGGCAGGTGCGAGGGTATCCGGCTACGGGGTTCGTCAATGAACAATCCGAAGTGTTGACGCTGATGCCGGGATACAAGGATCCGAAATCGTTTCTGCTGATCCTTCGCTTCTTCGGCGGCGATCATCATCTGACCACTACGTTCCAGGACTTCATCACAGCCCAGAACACCGCGACCGAGGGGAGCGGCACGTCAGAAGAATAAAAATGTTTCTCCTTCCGATCGAAGAGAACATATAACTGGAACCGGACGATTGAGACCTGAGCGTTTCAATCGTCCGGTCTGTTTGAAAGCCGGAATATCGGGGTAACTTTCCGGAAACGTTTTCGTCTCAACGCCATCGTACGGATCCTTCATCTATTATCCATCATACGTTTATGAATCTCCGATCAGCGCATCGTTCATCCTTCTTTGTTCCTCTCGTTGTCCTTCTCTCCCTTCTTGCTGTTCCGAACGGATACGCCCAGCGGATCGCCTACAATGTCTCGATTCCCGATCCGGTCTCGGAGACCTTCAGCGTCTCGGCAGAGGTTGAGGGGATCACACCCGACACGATGACGTTCCACTTTCCGATCTGGGCTCCCGGTGCCTACGATGTGGTCAACTACGGGAACTTCGTCTCCGGCTTCTCGGCGCAGACCGACGGAGGGAAGGCTCTGAAGGTTATCATGGTCGACAGCAGCACCTACCGGATTCCGAAGCCGCCGAAGCGTTTTCGGATCTCCTACCTTGTGGACGACATCGAAGTTCTGGAGAGCAGCCCCTGGTTCGGTCTGTCGGATATCGAAGACTCGGCACAACTCGCCTTTGCAAACGGCCCGGCTCTGTTCGGCTATCCGGACGGATTCAAGGAGATTCCGTATACCGTCACCTACGTCCCTCCGCCGGGGTGGCGACTTGCCGTCGCTCTGGATCCGGTGAAGGGGAAAGATGGGACCTTCAGTGCCGACAACTACGATGAACTGGCCGATGCTCCGGTACAGATGGGGAATTTCCAGCAGTGGGAGTTTGAAGTGGAGGGGATACCTCACACCGTGACGGTGAGCGCACCGCAGCCGATCGGTGATGAGGCGGGAGAGCATCTGGTGAAAACGACTGCGGATGTCGTCCGGCTCTACAGCAAGTTTTTCGGAGAGATGCCGTACGACCGCTATCTCTTCCAGTACTATTTCGTCAGACCGTCGGCGGCGGATCAGGGGTACGGGGCGCTTGAACACGGGAACAGCTCCACTTATCAGATGCCCTGGTTCGGAGAAGACTATCTCTCGGAAATGATGCAGCCGGTGATCTCCCACGAGTACTGGCATCTCTGGAGTCCGAAGCGTTTCCACGTCGACGCTCTCGGTCCGTTCGACTACCAGCATCTGCCCCGCACGGAATCTCTCTGGTTTCATGAAGGATTGACCGAGTACTACGCCCGGCTGTTGCTGCTGCGCCACGGGTTGAGACCCCCGGGGGATTTCTTCAACACGTTCAGTTCTCATATCTCCGAACTCTATCAGATCCGGCAGGCCGAGTCGATCACCACACTCAGCCGTGATCTCCCATGGCGCCCTCTGGACGATATCGTCTCGCTCTATACCAAAGGTCCCGTGCTGGGCCTGATGCTGGATGCGGAGATCCGCTTGCAGACCGACAACCGGAAATCGCTGGACGACGCCATCCTCTATTTCAACCGCGAGTACGGCGACCACACCGGAGACAAGGAGTTTGCCGATGAGGATATTATCCCGATCATTGAAAAGGCGACCGGCGCAAAACTCGGAGAGTTCTATCGCAAATATATCGCCGGAACCGAGCCGTTGCCTTTCGACGAAGTTTTCCCGAAGATCGGACTGGAGATTGTGATGGTGCCGGAGATCAAGGCGCGCATTACGAGGTCCGACGGAGACTGGAAGGTGCGGGCCGTCTCCGAAGGGGGGAGTGCCGAGAAGAGCGGATTGATGAAAAATGACGTTATCACTGCTGTGCGGGTCGGTGACGGCGAGTGGCAGCCGGTCGGTTCGCTTGAAATTCTGCCGATTCGTTTCGGCATCTGGCTGGCGCAGTTTCCGGGAGAAGAGATTACGTTGAAGGTCAGACGGGAGGAGAGCGAACAGGAACTCCCTCTTCAGTTGCATGACTGGCGATTCGGCGGGTTCTTTCCCGATCAGGAGGCGACCGGTAAGGCACTGGAGTTGCGTGAGAGCATGTTGGGCCTGTGAACCGGTTCCATATCCCCGATTACTGTTATGAACCGAACCTGAGAGTATGGAAGAGAACAGGAACAGAAGAAGATTTCTCGGTACGCTGATTGCCGGGGCGACGGCGGCTCCGGCACTGTTGCGGGGACAGACCGTGCGCGATCTGGGGGATCCTCCGGTGGAGAAGGATTCGACAACGTCGGAGCGGCAGCCCCCTCCCGGACGGGATACGGCGCAACGGCGTGAACGGGAGAGAGAGCGAAGAGGGAGAGAAGAGGAGCGGGAACTTCTGAAGCCTCCGGCCCTGAAGGAAGGTTCGACGATCGGGATCGTGGCTCCGGCAAGCGGTGTCGGGAGCGGGGAGATACCGGCGGCCGTCGCCTCGCTGAGACGGCTGGGATTCAATGTGAAGACCGGACGGCATCTGACCAGAGGATTCGGCTATCTGGCCGCAAAGGATGAGGTCCGGGCCGAGGAGTTCATGGAGTTTGTCCGCGATCCCGAGGTCGATTGCGTGATGGCGATACGGGGAGGCTACGGTGTGATGCGCATTCTCCCCCTGCTCGATTTCGAGGAGATCAGAAAGCATCCGAAAATCATTATCGGTTATTCCGACATCACCGCTCTGGTCAATGCGGTCTACCAGAAGTCCGGACTGATTGCCTTCCACGGTCCGGTGGCCACATCCGGCTTCGATTCCTATTCGGTCGATTCGTTCCGGCGGACGCTGATGCAGACCGATCCGGCGGGAGAGTTTGCCGAGAGCGACGAGTATAGCGGGTCCAGCTTCATCGAGGCCCGAGCCTCGACGATTGTGCCCGGTAAGGCGACCGGACGTCTTGTCGGAGGAAATCTCTCGCTGGTCAGCGATGTGATGGGCACACCCTACGAGATCGATATGGAGGGGAAGATTCTGTTCCTTGAGGAGATCGCCGAGGAGCCTTACCGCGTCGACCGGATGCTGACGCAGCTTGCGCTGAGCGGACAGCTCGCAAAGTGTGCCGGTGTCGCCCTGGGGCGATTCACCAAGTGCGAAGCTTCCCGGCGGGGAGGAGAGTTCACCGTTTCGCTGTCGCTGGAACAGGTAATCCGCGGGACACTGGAACCGTTCGGCGTTCCCACGGTCTACGGACTCTCCATCGGTCATATCAGCAAGAAACTTACCGTACCGGTCGGCGGCCTGGCCACACTCGATGCCGATGCGAAGACGATCAGGATAGATGAGGCGGCGGTGGTTTGAGGGGTCAGCTATGAGTGGTCAGCTGTGAGCAGTCAGCTATGAGCTATGAGTGGTCAGTTGTGAGCTTTGCGTCTTTGCTCCTTGCGTTCTTTGCGTGAGTTCCGGCGGTAGAGCTGTGAGCTATCAGCTTTGAGCCTTACTCGTACACTCTCTCACTCATACACTCTCCCACCCCCTTCCGCTTTCTTTTTCAATCCTTCGGCGAACTTCTCGAACGGTTCGGTCATGTCGGGAATGGATTTTCCGATCAGGCCGAGCATCGGTCCGCTGAAGACCTCGCGGACTGTGAACCGGGTTGTCCCGTCCGGTTCGGGCGTCAGCGTGAAGGTCCGTTCTCCCTTGAACAGGCCGAGAGGCATTCCTCCGGTCCAGGTCATCTTCCGATTCGGGACGAACTCGGTCACCTTCACCGGGAAGGCCCGACCCGGACTGAGTGTTGTGAATGCCCTGATCTTCTCCCCCGACGCAATCCGTCCCTCGATCTTCTCGCAATAGGGATCCCACTCCGGATAGCCGGATGCCTCGGTCAGCACGTTCCAGATTTTTTCCGGCGGGGCGTTGATCACTGTGGTTGCCTGGTACTCTTTCATGCTTCCTCGTCTGTACGGTTTCTATATGGTTCCACGATCCGATTCTTCCAGATGTTGTGTGAAGGTTCTCAGGACTTCATCCCACGATCTGCCGAAGATCGTCACCCGCTGCGGCCACACCTCGCCGAGCCCGCTTCTCCCCTCGGCATGCGTTACCTCCACCAGGGTGTAGTCTCCCATATCGGTGAAACGGATATCGACTTCGGTCGGCTCGGAGATTGCGCCGGGATACCAGGTGTAGGTGATGCGTTCGGGGGGTATGCAGCGGATTACCTCTCCGTGAATAATCTCTTCTCCATTCTCCTCCCGCTCCAGAAAACGGCCGCCGATCCTGGCCTCCAGAATAATCGTCGACGCTCCGAAGCGACGATGTCCGGCGGGCCACCAGAGGTCAATTCCGTCGGTAAAGGTGTGGAAGGCGTGCGCAATCGGACAGTTGACGCGGAGGGTACGGATCAGCGGCTCGTTCATTCCTCTCCCTCCGCCGATGCTTCGGCAATTGCTGCAAATCGGGCGAGAGCTTCATCCCAGAACGGGTTCAGCCAGCTTCGGGCGGCGGCAAAGCCGACCGGATTCAAGTAGATGAGATTCCGGTTCCCCTCGGCTTTTTCGGTCACAAGTTCAGCATGCCGAAGGATGCGAAGATGCCGGGAGACGGCCGGTCGGCTGATCGGCAGTTCGGCGGCAAGGGTTCCGACCGAGAGAGGGCCGGGCAGCAGAAGGCGTATGATTTCACGACGTACGGAGTTGCCGAGTGCGTCGAGCGTCAATTCTCCCCGTTCGATGGCGGACATGGAATTCCTCTGTCTGATCCTTTTCTGATTGGTAACTCACAAGTTACCAATGTGGCGTCAGGATATCAAAGAAATTCCGACGAACGAATGAACGGGAATCCGATCCGCGTTCATCCGTCCCGATCGTCCAATCCGTGTACCATCTTCCGGGCAATCCGTTCCTGCCCCCTCAATCAAGCTTGATGATCTTTCCCGACCCGTCGATCTCCGTCTCGAGCGTTGCCGGGGTTCCCCGATAGTAGATCGTTCCGCTGCCGGAGATGGAGGCTCGAAGCACCTCGGTTGCGTAGAGGCGAATCTCTCCCGACCCTTCGATCTTTCCCTCGGCGTTGCGGACCGGAAACCGGTCGGCGATGACCTCGCCGGAACCTTCGATTTCGACGTCGATCGATTCACCTTCTCCGGTGATGTCGATCTCTCCCGAGCCCTCGATCCTGATCGTCATATCCTCCATCATCAGGTCGTGCAGATCGATCTCGCCCGAACCTTCCACTTCAAGGAGAAGGTCGTTCAGGACCAGTTGTTCGCTGGATGTCGAGGGAAGGTTTGTGAGACTTCCCGAGCCTTCGATTCTGTAGGTCCGGAGGTCGGGGATCGTCATGGTGATCTTCACGGTTTCCGAGGGAGAGTAGCATTCCTTTGCGTCGATCGTCAGCCGTTCGCCTGAAACTGTGGTGGTGATAATCGGCAGGATGTTGTCATCGGCGGTGATGCTCAGGTTCTGTTCGTTCCCCTGCACAAACGTGACGTCCGCACTCCCTTTGACGACCACGCTGTGGAAGGAGGAGACCTGGCGCGTCTCCGTCTGAAGATCGCCCGATCCGTCGATGCAATCGTCGAAGGGGTTGGCACAGCCGGCAGTCCATGCTGTTGCCAAGAGGATCAATGTCCGGACTGCGACGGATTTCATGTTCATCATATATCTACCCGTTATACAAGATTGACATGTCGAATTCACGATCATTCGGATCGTTGCTTTTGCGCAAGCAGATCACGTATCTCGGTCAGCAGGAGTTCTTCCTTTGTCGGATCCGGAGGGGCCGGCGGCGCTTCTTCTTTCTTCCGCTTCAGCCTGTTGACGCTTCTGACGATCAGGAAGAGGATGAAGGCGACGATGAGGAAGGAGATCAGGGCGTTGAGAAAGAGACCGTATCCGAGGGCAACGGCGCCTGCTTCGCGCGCCGCCTCGATCGAGACGAATTCCTGACCGGTGGGATTCCGCAGGATCACGAACAGGTTCGAGAAGTCGGGCGTACCGAAGACCGCCGAGACGAGCGGCGTCAGCACATCACTGACCACCGAATTGACGACGGTTCCGAACGCCGCACCGATGACGATGCCGACGGCCATGTCGAACATGTTCCCCTTGACGGCAAATTCCTTGAACTCTCTGAGCATGATACCTCCTGAATAACAACGAAGAAAATGTTCGGGCGGACGAGGGAGAAGACCGGATAAAGTTATCCTCTTCCTTTGTTCTGTCCAACCGCTGAAATACCGGCTTGGGGTTTATGTCCGCTGCAATGACTTCAATCCGATGAGAAGTATCGTCAGCGTCTCTGCCAATGCTCTGGTGAAGTCCACATCCAGAAGGTCCAGATCCTCGCGGCTGTTTGCCTCGGCGGCGACCTCGGAGGGATGGGAGAGGTGTTGCAGCCCGATGATCAGAGCCTGCGTTCGGATCAGCAACGTGGTCCCCTCTCCCGGCTTCAGGAAGTCGAGGTTCCGTTCAAGAAGTTCTCCCACCCGGACGGCTCCGTCACGCAGTTTGCGTCGGAACCCGAGGGCGGCTTCCAGAGGGATGTTTTCCTCAAGCGTTGTGTGGAGAATGGCAATCATCCGCATGAAGTCCGAACGCCCCTTCAGGGTTTCGGTGAAGAGGGAGACGACTTTCGGAATGGAGCGACGCCCCTCCTCCGGGGCCAGTCCCCGCGTCATCGCCTCGAACCAGTCGGCATAGGCCCGTTCGTGGAGGGCGAGGAAGATCTCCTCTTTCGTCCTGAAGTAGATGTAGACGGTTCCCTTGGCGATCCCCGCCCGTTCGGCCACCGAGGCGACGTTGATCTTCTCGAACGATTCCTCTCGGAACAAATCGAGCGCAGCCGCCAGGATCGCTTCTCTCCGCTCGTTTTTCTGCTCGTCGCTGACCGCGCGTGTTCGTTTCCCCATGATCTTCTCCCGGGAGTATGCTGAAATCTCTTGCTGCAAACATACGCAAGGCGATCTGCGTTCAAACAGTCTTCTCTTCAGTCCGCGCCGATCCGCCTCAATCCGTCCGATCTGCGGACCTTCCCGTTTTCCGATTCCCCCTCACTCGCCGATGATCTTCACCAGTACCCGCTTCCGTCTCCGTCCGTCGAATTCGCCGTAGAAGATCTCCTCCCACGGACCGAAGTCCAGCTCCCCTTCGGTAATCGCCACCACCACTTCCCGGCCCATGACGGTCCGCTTCAGGTGAGCGTCCGCGTTGTCTTCTCCGGTGTCGTTGTGCCGGTACTGATCGATCGGCGCGTGAGGGGCCAGCTCCTCCAGCCATCGCCGGAAGTCGCTCCAGAGACCCGACTCGTTATCGTTGATAAAGACGCTGGCGGTGATGTGCATGGCGTTGACCAGAACGAGTCCCTCACGCACACCCGATTCGCGGATCGCCTCGCGCACCTGATCGGTGATGCGGACAAACCCGACGCGCTCGGGAATATTGAACCAGAGTTCCTTGCGATGCGATTTCATGCTCTGCCTCTCCAGTCTGTTCGGATTGATGGGGTCGGCGGAATGATAGGGATAACGGGGGAATTGGGGAAGAGGGGGCGGATTGAGCTGTGAGCATTGAGCTATGAGCTATGAGTGTTGAGCTGTGAGTGTTGAGCTATCAGTAGTCGGCATGACAGCGCTTTGGACTCCGGAACCCTCTCCACCCCGGCCATCCGACCATTTCACCCGACCCTCTCGCGGAGCCCGCAGCTTTCTGACTCCGGACTCCGACCATTCAACTATTTAACCATCCAACTATATTCACTCCCGACTCTCGACCTTCAGCTCCAACCATTCAACCCAACATTTAACCATATTCACTCTCAACTCCGACCATTCAACTATTTAACCATCCCACGATGTTCACTTGCGTTTTCTACGCTTCGGGAGCACCCCCCCGGCCCTCCTCAAGGGGGGAGGCGTAACGAAAAACGGGGTTCGGGTGTCTTTCCTCTGATTGCCGTAGGTGTGGAACATTGTATCTTGTCCCCTTCGCAGGATAACCGATGTTGTTTTTGCATTGCACCGAAGCATATTCCCTTATCTGTTCATATTCCAACCAAAATATTAGCTCAACAGTATTATGGCACATCATCAACCCGCTACACGTTGGTCGTTGTGGAGTCTTGCGCTGATCGGACTTCTGCTTGCCTCCGGGGGGGCCCAGGGTCAGGGGAGAGGGGATCAGCCGATCTTCACCGTGGCCGATCGGGCCGTCAACGGCGAGGCGTTCCAGCTTTCAAGCACCAACCGCGCGATGGCGCTGGACGTGAATATCTCCGCCTTCAGGGCCGCAGCCGCTCCGCAGATGACCATCACGAACGTTCCGCTGGCGCCGGGACTGACGGTCGATCTGGAACTGACCGAGTGGAACATAATTGAAGAGGGGGCGAATCTGGTCTTCGGGACCGAGAGGGGGGAGGAGCCGATCACGATCCGCACCCGTATGTTTCGGGGACATGTAAAAGGAGAGAGCGGGAGCGATGTCTTCCTGGCCTTTGCCGACAAAAGTCTGATCGGACACGTGACGACCTCCGACAAGAGCTATGAACTCTCCACCGACTTCCTGGCCAAGCGTGACGGCAATGCACTTCCGGTCCTTTCCTACCCGACCGACGCCCTGCCGAACTCGATTGTCGGTTGCGGTGTGACCGAGGAGAACCTGCGTGCGCTGACCGGCGGAAACTGGATCGAATACGACTACGACAAGTATGATGCCCATCGCCACGGCATGGCGCGAACCGCCGCCGAGGGGATCGAGTATGCGATTCCGGGGGCGTGGGAAGGAGACAAGGAATATGTCGATCTCTTCGGTGGCGACCGGGATGCCGCAGCCGAATACATGGTGCAACTCGTCGCCGAGGTCAGCTCGGTCTACGAGCGTGACGTGCAGACGCAGTTGACGGTCTCCCACATGAAGATCTGGACGAGCACTTCCGCCGAGGGATATCCCTACAAGGAGGCGACAGTGATGTCGGTCTCGCTGCGGGAGACGAAGGATTACTGGAATCTGGAGGAGAACAAGCAGATCCCGCACGCCATCGCTCACACCTTCAGCGGCAAGCCGTGGGTCAACCCGATCGGCATCGCCTATCTGGACGTCCTCTGTCCGCAGCAACTCAATAACCGGGCCGACCCGCAAGGGGCCTACAGCGCGATCACGCTGACGAACTCGGCACGCGACCGCCGTGTGGTGGCCCACGAGACCGGACACAACGTCGGCGCCAACCACACGCATCATTGCGGATGGCCGATTCCGGGGGGACCGGGACCGATCGACAAGTGTGCTCCGGCCGAGGGGGGTTCCTGCTTCACGGCGACCGAGCAGCAGGTCGGGACGATCATGAGCTACTGCTCGCAGTCCGAACTGAAGTTCCACCCGCTGGTGATCGACAAGATGAAGGAGCGGATCGAGAAGGCCTCCTGTCTGATCGCCGCCAAGAAACTTCTGATCCAGCCGAATCTGGTCATCTTCCCGAACGAAGAGCAAGGAGTACCACGCGACACGATTCTGGAGACATTCTTCAGGAACATCGGGCAGTTCGATCCGATCGAAGTGGCCGAAGTCGTCCGCACCGGCGACCATAATGACGAGTTCGAGATTCTGGAGGGAATGCCCCCCTTCACGTTGCAGCCGAACGAGAGCAAGCTGATCAAGGTCCGGTTCAAGGCGAGCATCACCGAGGGGGCGCAGATGAAGCTGGTCTATAAGCACAACGGTCTGAACCCGTCGGTTGAGGTGACGTTCGAGGGGTATGCGAGCAACTTCAAGCCGGTGATGACCTTCAAGAACGACTTCACGCATATCGACTGGGGAGATCGTTTTATCGGAACGCGGAACGATACGGTCCAGGAGAATCTGTACCTGAATCTTGGTGTCGACGGCAGCACGCCGGAACAGACCGCGACGCTGTACATTACCGATACCAGAATCGAGGGGCCGGACAAACTGGACTTCCAGTTGATTGAAGGGACGGCACCGATCCAGCTTGGGGGGCTTGAAACCAAAACGGCCGCTCTCCGGTTTGCACCGGAGACTCCCGGCGATAAACTTGCCTGGCTCGTTGTGGAGAGCAACTCCGAAGGTATTCCCGGTACGCTCGACAGTCTGAAACTGACGGGAGTGGGAACAGTGGGACCGATCATGCAGCTTGCCGTTCCGGATCTGCTCATTGACTTCGGTGATGTAGAAAAGGGAAGCCCGGCGGTTGTGAGGGATTATGCGGACTTCTTCTACAATGCCGGTCTGGCCCCTCTGACATATTACTCAGGGTTGACGGTAACGCAAGGAGAAGAGGATATCTTTGTTGCAGGTACGTTCTCGAATGACCTGTTGCCGGGAGAATCCGATCCGTTGCAGTTTACCTTCTTCCCGTTACCTACGCATACGCTGGGATTAAAGCAGGCGAAGTTTGTCGTGATTGCAGATGATGCGAATTTCAATGAGATCAGCAATGATACCATATACCTCGTAGGGAATGTTATTGCTCCCAGCTCGGTTCCTGATAACATCGAACCGGACGAGTTCTTCTACGTAACGGAGAACCCGACCGCCGGAAGCGAGGTCTCCTTCTTCCTTGCGCCGCGCGAGGACGAGGTGGGGGAGATCTTCATCGCAAGTCTGCTGGACCTGAACGGACGCGAGGTCTGGCGGCAGGTCGGACAGTTCCGGAGCGGTGCGGGGGATACGTGGCGGATCGATACGAAAGGGCAGCCATCCGGAGCCTACTACATCCGCGTCTCCACCACCGACGGCATTCGTGCGCGGAAGGTGATGGTGGCGAGGTAACCTTGATCCGCCGCTGTGTGTAGATATGACATCAGCAAAACCACGCCCGCCTGAACTTCGTCTCAGGCGGGCGTGTTGTTCATAAGAAGCTGCAAAAGTTCCGTCCATGCTGTTCGTCGCAGCCCGGGCGTTGCGAAAACTATAACGATACTATCCAGACGGTTCTTATTATGAGTTCAGGATTCCGTACATCGTTCTCTTTTATTCTTCCCTCCCTTT
>CBFGQN010000003.1:0-25756 GCA_965650895.1 uncultured Ignavibacteria bacterium
GAACCGATTCGGGTGACGGCCGAGGACAGCTTCAGAATTCATGGTGTTCTGATCCGGGTCGTCAAGTGCTTTTCCTGACTATGAATTCCGGGAAAATCTTTCCTTAACGCTGAATGACGCCGTCCGTAACTGCTATGATCGATCGCGACAGACGAAAGGGAATGTTCGACCTGATGGCCCGGGAATATGACGCCGTGCGGCCCGGATATCCGGCGGAACTCTTTGCGGAGCTTGAACGCAGGGGAGTGTTGTGGCAAGGTTGTGCCGCTCTGGAAATCGGTTGCGGTAGCGGTCAGGCCACGAGGCATCTTGCGGATCGCGGCGCCCAGCTGGTCACTCTTGATCCAAGTGCCAACATGCTCGGGATTGCCGAGGCAAGATTTGCGGATCATGCCGACGTCACCTTCCTTCAGCAAACCTTTGAGGAGTTTGAAGGGGAAGAGGAGAGCCTGGACCTCATCCTTGCCGCTACAGCCTGGCACTGGGTGGAACCGGCTTTGGGCTACAGCAAGGTAGCCCGATTGCTGAAACCGGGAGGGAGCTTTGTCATCCTTGCCAATCTGCACCCCGCTGCGATTGCAGAATTCTTTTCCCGGATCCAGTCAGTCTATCAGGAGGTGGTGCCGGAGTGGGGAAGCATTAACCGCAACGCAACGACCGAAGACGTTATTCGGGGAAGTCGGGGGGAAATTGATGCGTCAGGATACTTTACTCCTGCCGATGTGCTGGAATACGACTGGACGGAAATCTACAGCCGGGAACGATTCCTCCGATTGCTCGCCACCTACTCCGACCATCGCAGTCTCGAACCGGAACGATTTGCCGCGTTGCAGGATGGGATCGGACGGATTATTGAGGAAGAGTATGGAGGAGAAGTGCGGAGAGACTATGTGACGGTGGCCTACCTTGCCGGACGGTTGGCGGGAGAATAAGGACCAATCAGTAACAGAAGAGAAGATTGGCCGGCCTTTCTATTCTTCCTTGAGGACCGATGGAAGATTGCCGGAACTTCCGATCTCCTGTTCAATGGTGACGGCGCGGACCTTGAAGTGAGAGGTGTGCCAGATCGCTTCCCCCTTCCGCAGCAGGATCACCTGCGGTGATTTATGGGGCACCTGAAGCCGATCGGCCAGGGCTAGCGAAAGCGGCCGCTCGGCGATGACGTCAAGCTGGTAGACCGGAACTTCCGGATGAGTTCTTGAAAAAAGATGCACTTCCTCTTGAGCGAGGGAGGAAATCCCACAGGCCGGGCTGTGTTTGTAGAGAAGCGCAAGATCTTCCTTCAGCAACCCGTCAACTCCTCCTTTATCAAGCAAATGCACTATAGTATTCTCATCCTTCATCCTGCCTCTCATAGCTCATTGCTGATAGCTCACCGCTGATTTCCCCCTCCCGTTCGCTCCACATATCAAGAAGTCCGGCTCACCACAGAAAAGATAGTGTGCATTCTCAAAACCTCAACGATACTCCTCCCGAAACGCTCTGTCGGAATCTGCCGAGCCCGGATTCGACCGGACCGGCCAGCCAGAGGCGCAGGGTGTATGCGGCATTGATGCCGAACGAAGAAGTCAACCAGAAATGACCGTCGACTCCTCCATGCAGACCGAAGCCGGCCAGGATACTTCCGTCGCTGTCGCCCCCGCCGAGAGCCGAAATTCCTCCTTGAACGGAAAGGTCGGTGGAGTTCCGGTACCATCCCCACGAGACTCCCAGATCTCCGGTCACTCCCTGCAGGTTATAGAAGCCGTCGGATGACAGGATGACGCCCGGGGTCAGCTCAAGGCCGAGGTGCCTGCCGAACCGGCGTTCAAGAGAAAAGATGACCCCGCTTCCCCAACCATTCTGGTCGCTCAGATCATACAACGTGAATCCACCGTCGAGGATCCAGTTTCGGGTGGAGGTATCCGATGACTCGATCTGTGCCGTCAGGCAAACCGATGACAGGAGGAAGGCCAGACAGCACAAAAGATTTCGAGCTGCCGGTGTCGTACTGTTCGAGAAGTTTACGGGCATAAGACGTGCGGAATTTTTTTGCGAAGTTAGAACGCTGCGCCGATATCCGTCGTTGCAAAGTATGCAGAAACACACATCATGATCCGGGAGGAAGAGTGACCGCTATTGAGCATTTTCGAACCGTTCGGGAACTTGTCGGCAGACTTGTGGATGATCTGAGCGAGGAACAGCTTTTTCAGGTGCCTGAAGGATTCGTCAACACCATCGCATGGAACGCCGCCCACCTTGTGGTGACGCAGCAACTTCTTCAGTACGGACTGAGCGGACTTGATCTGTATGTGCCGGAAGATGTTGTGACTGCGTTTCGCAAAGGGACAGGAATTCAGACAACTACTCCGGCACTTTTCTGGAAGGGAATGGAGTTCCTGCGGGAGGCGCCGGATCGACTGGCCGAAGATTATGAACGGGGACGATTTACCTCATTCAACACCTATGAAACTTCCACCGGCATCGTACTCCAGAACATCGACGACGCTCTCCTCTACAACAATCTTCACGAAGGCATTCATCTCGGCTACATGATGGCCATGAAGCGAAGTCTGAAGTAGAGAACGGGACGGATTTCTTGTCGCTACGTACCGGGAATGCGGTATGAATACGGAAGGAAGAACAAATGCCGAGAGGATCCGGCCATGAGTGATAAGCCTGCATACATTCCGGTATTCGGCATAAAGATGCCGGGAGTCCTCTATCGTTTCCGTCCCGCCGCCTATGCCGTGATTCTGTCCGATACCGGCAGGGTCGCCGTCGTTGAAACGTCCGCCGGATATTTCCTTCCGGGGGGAGGATCATATCCGAATGAATCTCCGGAAGAGACGGTTCGGCGTGAGGTCCAAGAGGAGTTGGGAAGAGAGATCTCCGCTCCGCAAAAGCTGGGTGAAGCGGTGCAGTTCTTTCGGGCAACCGATGGGGACTAT
Source organism: uncultured Ignavibacteria bacterium (assembly GCA_965650895.1). Taxonomy (GTDB): domain Bacteria; phylum Bacteroidota; class Ignavibacteria; order OLB7; family OLB7; genus JAGWAZ01. Next base: position 2,931 of record CBFGQN010000003.1, read on the forward strand.
GAAATGTATGCGGTTTTCTTCCGGACGGAACTTGTCGGCGAACCGACAGGGAGAGGAGAACATGAACTGATCTGGATAAAGCCGGAAGATCGGGAACTGTTCTATCATGAATCGCATTGGTGGGGAACAACGCAGGCCGGCGCAGGGTGAAGCGGCAGGTGGGCGGGAAAATTCAGAAGAGTGTTTCCTGTCCTTCCGGCACCGGAGCGGTTGCCCTTTCCAGTTCAAGCAGTCGCTTCTTGCGGTCGGTGCCGCCCGCATAACCGGTCAGTGACCCGTCGGTGCCGATCACGCGGTGGCAGGGAATGATAACTGCAATCCGGTTCCGGCCGTTGGCGTGAGCAGCAGCCCGGATCGTCTTCGGATCGCCGAGTCTGCGGGCCAGCGTTCCGTAACTCCAGGTCTCTCCGTACGGAATTTCCCTCAGCATATTCCATACCGATTCCTGAAACGGAGTTCCCGGTGTCCGAAGCGGAACGGAGAATCGTTTGCGCCGACCGGCAAAGTATTCCCGAAGCTCTTCTTTTGTCTGCTCGATAATATCGTTCGTCCCTTCCTCAACCGAACCGCTGACCAGCAACTGAAGATCGGTCGACTGCTTTGCGAGGTCCGGACGATCGGCGAACTCCAGCAGCAGGAGCGCCTCATCCGATGCGAGAATGTCCATCGGCCCCAGTGGGGTCTCCGTCCGGCTGCTGAAGAGTCTCATGTTTTCCATCATTGCTGCATTGGTTACTTGACTCCGTAAAGATAGGCGAATGCCGTCTTCCGTTTCCCCTCCCCCCGCTCAACCAGAGGTTTCAGGTGAGTGACAAGCATCTCCCGCTCTTCCGGATTCAGTCTTCTTTCCGCCCCTTCCTCCAGCGTGTGGGCGTTCGGATTCGGTGCGGTTCGATAGATGAAGTTCCAGTCGCCTGGCCCGGGGGGGTGAATGCCGACATGATAATCAAGATAGACCTGGCTGAAGCCTGCCTCTTCGGCAAACCGGATCAGATCCCGTTCATCGAAGTCGATCATCGGATCTTCTCCTTCCTCTTTCACGGCATCCTCTCGCCTCATGCCCTCCCGTACCTTCAGATAAATGTCGAGGATCGGGGACATATCGTAGCCGAGCCACCGGGTCTTCCGGTCTTCGCAACCGAAGCGGTTGATCGGCTCGAACAGCGAGAACCGTCCTCCCGGCTTCAGCACGCGAAAGAACTCGTTAAATGCCTGTTGCTTTTCAGCAACGTAAATCAGAACCGAACGGGTGGTGACCACATCGACCGAGGCATTCTCGATCGTGTGGAGATTGTGGGCCGGAAGAAGTTCAAAGCGGCAGCGTTCAAGAAGATCCGCTTCGCGAACGATTTCCCGGCAGTACTTCAGAAGATCGGATGAGATATCGCTGAAGACAACGTCGTATCCGGAGGCTTCCAGTGCTCCGAGTCCGATCAGACCGTCACCGCATCCGACATCGAGCAATGTCCCTTCTCCGGTCAACCTCCCATGCTCAAGAACCTTGTTCCGGATCGGAGCGAGCCGACGCAATGACTCCTTCCGCCGCTCGGGATCCTCTCCGTCGCGGCGTCCGAGGAGCCAGCGGTACCAGATGTCTTTTTGCACCATTAATGCCGGACCTTTCGGGTTGGCGTCAAACAAATACAATACATGTTGGGGGTCAATTTGATGGAGGTTGGAATCGCTACACGGGCTTCGCTCCTACAGATCCATCCCTTCCCCCAGATGCTCTCTCCCCTGTTGCTTCGCCAGTTCGATCTGTCGCGCCCGCTCGGCAAATCGTTGCCGGTCCTCATCGGTGAACTCGTTAATACAGCGGTGACAGCTTACCCCGTATCTGTAGTCGGATGACTTCTTGTCTTCCTCCGAGAGTGGCCGCCGACAGGCGTAGCAGAGATCATACGAGCCCGGGGCAAGCCGGTGGTCGACCGCGACGCGGTGATCGAAAACGTAGCATTCTCCTTCCCACGTGCTCTCCTCCTCGGCGACCGATTCAAGATATTTGAGGATACCCCCTTTCAGATGATAGACCTCCTCGAATCCCTGCTTCAGCATGAAGGCCGTCGCCTTTTCGCAGCGGATGCCGCCGGTGCAGAACATCGCCACTTTTCTGTGCCTGGATGAATCCAGATTCTTCTGCACCCACTCCGGAAATTCGCTGAAGGATTTCGTGTGCGGATCGACCGCGCCGCGGAACGTGCCGATCTCCACCTCATAGTCGTTCCGCGTGTCGATCAGCAGAACGTCGGGGTCATTGACCAGGTTGTTCCACTCCTCCGGCTCGACGTACGTTCCCACGCTTTCCGTCGGGTCGATCCCCTCAACGCCCAGCGTGACGATCTCCTTCTTCAGCCGTACCTTCATCCGGTAGAACGTCTTGTCGTCCGGCGAGACGCGGGATTCCTTGTGCTCGAGATCGGCCAGACGGGGATCGCTCCGCAGCCATTGCAGGAGTCCGGCAATGCCCTCCGGCGAACCGACGACCGTGCCGTTAATCCCTTCGCGGGCCAGAAGAATCGTTCCCCTGATCCCGTTCCGTTGACATGCCTCAAGCAGCAGTGGCCGCAACTCCCGGTAATCCGGGAGCGCGACAAACTTGTAGAAGGCAATGACCGTGTTCAATCCAGAATGCACAATTCAAAAAGCAAAAATGTTCAGGAGAAGTTTTCCGGGTTGAGGGGAGTCAGATCTTCGCGGATCCACTTCCGTCCGTCGCGGACCTTCTCGCCGTCGATGATGACGTCGGAGCCGATGCAGACCAGGTCCCAGTGGACCGCGCTGTTGTTTCCGTTCGGCGCCATGTCGTAGCACTGGCCGGGCGTCAGGTGAATCGATCCCCAGATCTTTTCATCGAAGAGGATGTCGAACATCGGCTCGGAGATGTGGGGGTTGGTCCCGATGGCGAACTCGCCGAAGCGTCTTGCCCCCTCGTCCGTGTCCAGGATTGCCTGCAACGCCTCCATGTTGTCCGACTCAAAGTCGACGATCACGCCGTCTTTTACCTCGAACCTGATTCGCCCGAACGGCTTGCCGTTGTAGACCGACGGGGCGTAGGTGATGTGGCCGTTGACCGAGTCGAGAATCGGCGATGAGAATATCTCGCCGTCCGGAATGTTCACGTCACCGGCGCAGGGAATCCAGGTCTGTCCCTCGATCGAGAGCCTCAGGTCGGTCCCCTCGCCGACCAGATGCACTTCGCGGCTCTTCGCCAGCAGTTCGTGAAGCGGCTTCATCCGCTCATTCAGCTCTGCGTAATCCAGCAGACAGGCTTTGTAGTAGAAGTCGGCAAACCTGTTGGTCGGCATCCGGGCATTCATTGCAAAGGCAGGCGACGGATAGCGGAGGACGCACCACCGGGTGTTGTTCACTCGCTCGCGCATGTGGACCGGACGACCGTACTCTTCATTGTACGCCTTGTCCGCCTCCTTGCCGACATCGCTCAGATCATAGATGTTCTCGCTTGCCCGCAGACCGATGTAGACGTCCATCTCCTTCATCGTCGGAAGGCCGGCGACATCGCGCCGCCGTTCCCAGTATTCCTTCGATCCACGCTCACGCTCGACACGAAGAACCTCCGTATCGTAGAGAGCCACAAACGGGTTGGCCCCTGCGTCAAAGGCCGCACGGGTCATCTCCTGGGCAAGGTGGACTCCGTTCAGTCCGTAGAGCTCGATCAGAACGTTGTCTCCCGGTTGCGTTCCGGTGGAGTAATTGATAATCTTGTCTGCAAGGTCCTTGTTGCGTGCGTCAAACATTGCGAATGTGGATAGGTTGATGAAACGATCTGCCTGTTCGGTAATCACAGCGGCTGAAAATATCACGTAAAGAGGAGAAGTCGCAACGGAATCTTTGCGTCCTTTGCGTTTCTTTGCGACTTTACGTGCAGTATCCATGCAGACCACTATCCGGAGGAGGATCATGGTGAAGTTTCTTGTTCTTGCCACACTCTGTCTGTTCCCGCTTGCCGTCCCGGTCTCCCGTGCCCAGACCGCCGATCCCTGGCTGATGAAGGGACACGATACGCGCCGCACGGGACAGAGCCGGGCGTTCGGTCCGAAGACTTACAGCCCGACTCAGTCGTGGAGCCGGGAGGTGCCGGCGGCCAACGTCATCAACATCGGCGCATCGGTCGATGAAAACGGAGTCTATTTCGGAACGTGGGGACTGCAACGAAATCCGGAAGGAAAGAACGATCCGAGGACGTGGAACAAATATGACGGCGCGGTCTACGGCTACGGGCCGGACGGCTCGCTCCTCTGGGGAGACGGAAAAGTTGATCTGGACATCGTCCATCGTTGCTACGAGTACGAAGGGCGTGAGCGGGACGGCAACGATATTTTCTGGTGCGGGTTGCTGAACAACTACAACGTCTCGTTTTACAACGGGACGGTTGAGGGACAGGGGGCGATAGATCCGGGACGGAATCTGATCTACTTCGGTCGCGGCGACGGAAAGCTGTATGCGATCAACCGGGCAAGCGGGGAGATCGCCTGGCGATATACGACGTTCAATCCGGAGTTGCCGGATGATCCGGACGGAGGAGGAGAAGTGGTGACCTCCCCTCTGTACGACAAAAACGGGACGATCTATTTTGCCACGTGGGGAGAAGGGAACTATGAGACAAACGCGATCTACGCAGTTAACCCCGACGGTTCGCTTCGCTGGCGCTATCCTTCCGGCACGTCACTTCCACACCGCTTCTTTGCCTCTCCGGCCCTCAGTCCGAATGGAGAAACCGCCTACTTCAGCACATTCATCGCCGGTGACAGCACGGAAGTTCCCGGCATACTCTATGCATTCGACAGACTTGATGAAGACGGACTGTCGGATGAAGAACGATTGAAGTGGAAGCTGGATCTTTCCTGGAACGGCGATCCGATCTTCACCAACACGATGGCGGTCGGGAGCGACGGAACGATCTACATCGGCGGCTGGACGCTCAGGGATGAGCAGAATATTCCGGTCGTCTTTGCAGTGGAAGATAACGGAACCGATGCGCGTTTGAAGTGGAGTCAATCGTACGTGGAGTTGAACGACGGAGCGCAGTTCGTTCTGGGACTGGCCTTGCGTGAGGTGGGAGGGGAGACGCAATGGCTCTATGCCACAACCTCCAACAGCGGAGCACCTCTGACCAACTGGAAAACCGAGGGGCAACTGTATGCCATCAACCATACCACCGGGGCGATTCTCGGGAGTTACGATCCGTCGGGTGATATCCCGGCGGCGGTCGGCGGAATCAATTCTCCGGCAATCGGCGGGGACGGCATCCTCTACATCGGCGTGCGGGGACATTATCGCGGTCCCTTTGCGCCGGAGCGTGCCCCCGGCTACTACATGGCCCTTCAGTATCTCGACATCGTCGGACGTTTCGTCCTCCTCTGGGGCTTCCGCACCGATGACAACTATGTGGAGTGGACCCATCCGGCAATCGGACCCGACGGGGGGCTCTACGTCGGCAGTGCCGCCCACGGCCCTATCGACTCGGTCTACACCGCCGTTCACGCCCCCGGCGAAGTGCCGGAGGGAACGACGCCGAAGTTCTACGCGTTGAAGGGCTTGACGCTGTCGGCGGAGGAAGAGAGGGGGAGCGGGGAAGTAATTCTTGAGGAGCCGCAGCCCAATCCGTTCTCGGAGCGGACGGTGATCCGCTACCACCTGCCGGAGCGGGCACACGTGCGTCTGGTGATTACCGATGTGATGGGGAGGGAGATAGTAAAATTAGTGGATGGAGAACAGGGACAAGGGGAATACAGCGTGGTTCTGGATAGGAAGAAAATGGCACAAGGTATTTACTTCTGTTCTCTTTCAGAAGAGAAGAGAAAGGTAACTCGAAAAGTGATTTTGCAGGATTAGAGGTATATCCAAGTATGAGCGCCCAAGTGGACAATGTTCGTCCGTTGCATACACTGTCAGTCTCTGAAATGGTTGAATTGTTGGAGAGAACCAACACTCCCTGTAAACGCCTTCCGCTCCTTGATAGTCTGAGTCTCCGCCTCACCCGGGGTAATCTGAGTGTAGCGTGGGAATATGCACGGGAAGAGCAGTCGCTGGCAACTTCACTTCATGATGTACACTGGATGGTGAAAAGCTATCTCCGCTTGGGAGACTGTGCTTTTGCAGCAGGCAAGTATGCGGAGTCCAAAAAGTACATTGAGAAAGCCTTGAAATTGGCGGAAGGTTTTTCTGAATCATATCAGGAACGCGCCACGATCTTCAGTCGCTTGGGGCGGACACTCTTTTCTCTGGGAGTATCAAAAAAGGCTGTAGAGGCACTGGAGCAATCCTTGCTGCTTCGCCATCATACAGAGGACAAGCTTGACCGGGGGAAGACAGCCGCAATGGCTGGAAATATATTCGGCAAGATGGGAATGTTTGACAGGTCGGTAGAGTTGCTTGAAGAGGCTTTGATCTTGTTCACGGAAGCTTCTTACAGTCAAGGGCAGGCAATGCTGCTGCTTGATATTGGGGTAATGCATCTATGGATGGAGAATCTGGATATTGCTCACTCTTGTTTTTATAGATGCCGGACCACTGCCCGCCGAATGGAGCTTGCCCATCTGGAAGCAGAAGCGACCTTGCAGTTGGCAAATATAATGTACAGGAGAGCCGATTTTAGATCTGCAGTATCCGTATATCTAAAGGCTGAAGATCTTTTCCGTCAACTTGGAGATCAATTGCAGTATGGACAGACACTAGTCAAGCTAGCAGAAGTCTATCGGCTCTTGAAAGAAAAGCGTAGGATGGAGGCCTGTTTTAGTAAAGCCAAGGAAGTGTTTGATAAGTTAGGATATGAAAAAGGTCATGCGATTATAAATTTTTTTCTAGGATATAAGGCGTGGGAAGAGAAAGACTATGAGCCTGCTATCGAGTTCATGCAGAGCGCTTTGGAGTACCGGTTGAAATCAGGTGAGCGGACAATTCAATACTATATTTACTACTACCTGGCCCAAGCATACGAAGCAGCAGGCAGAGTTCCCGAGTCCCTGTCTTGTTATAAAAATTTCCTTCTTCTTGACCAAGAGTTTATAGGGAAGGATGTACAACGTAAACTCTTGGCATTTCAGGCGCGATCTCATTCTCTTCAGATTGGTCAAGAAAGTGATAAGGAAGAAAATCCTCCTGTAATTGGTCGTCCTGAACTCTCGCAAAATCTGACTTCGATGTCCCTGAAAGTCGCCCGGAACGACAAGTTCCTTCACGACCTGCGAAAGCGACTTCTTGACCTGAAGAAGAGTGACGGCTCCAGGGGGACGGCAATAAAGAGCCTGGTCAGAGAGATCGACGCAAATCTGGAACAGGTAGATGCCTGGGAAATCTTCGAGCAGCAACTGCAGTCTCTCGACCCGGACTTCCTTCACGGCCTCACGGAGAAATGTCCGTCTCTTACCCCGGCGGAAATCCGCCTCTGCTCGCTGCTGAGAATCAACATGTCGAACAAGGACATCGCGGCATTGCTGAACATTTCAGATCGGACGGTCGACACGCACCGGACGAGAATACGGAAGAAGCTGGGGCTGAAGAAGGAAGAGAGTCTGGTGGGGGAGTTGGCGAGGATATGAATAGAGAAAGAGTGAAGGAGAGATGCCGGGAAGACATTCTTCTCGGCATCTCTTCATACTTTCTGAACACTAGGTGAATAGAGTTCTCGGATAGCGGAAATTATACAAGGGGGGGTGTTCTGATCGTGTTTGACGTGTCGTTTGTGAGCGTACGGAATTTTATCTGCTTACTAACGAAACTGTGGCGGTATATTCACCAACTGCTTCTCGACCTCCCAATCGTCCGGCTCCATGATCGGCCATCGCCAGACGGCTCCTCCTTCCAGCCATCGCTCCCGGTACTCCCGTATGTCCTGAAGCGTCGTGTCCTGTCCGCCCCACTGGACTCCGCAGCAGATGCACAGTTCATGGATCAGGAGATTGCCGGATTCGTCCCGTATCGGCGTGTCGTGGATATAACCGCAAACTCTGCAGATGCAACGTACATCCATAGAGGATAAAGAATGATGAGTATGAGTTCGATAATAAGATGGGGAGCCATCGGTCTGTGATACTGTGGCTGGGGTGCGTGTGTTTATAGTATGTGATTTCCGATACGATAGATGAAATCTGAAAGTAAATCCGTTCAGTCCTATCGGAAGACAAGATACGCAGGGTGAAGAGGGAGCTCACTACGTATTTTCCCCGTACAGATCAAATAGTTCGCTTCCACCAAGCCGCTGTGGAACGGCGGAAACCTGAATTCCCGGAGGAGTAGTTGTTCGAGAGGGATCGGACTGATTTATACTGCACTCCCGCATCGATGAATTGAGTTGACGGTGATAACTTTCGGCACCTTCGGTTTTTTTTTCGTACCCTACTCAAAGGGGGCTTCAACCCATTTTGCTTTGAAGGGCACCAGTGACAACAGGAAGATCTTCCGGTCTCTTGAATAAGGTGGAGAACTTATGCGGGATATGCTCTGAGCAAAAAAACTGTCGATTTACGCCATTTATTCATGCAGTATGGCAATGAACGAGAAAAGAATTCGGGAGCTTTGTGAAGACCTGGAGTTTGCCGTTACTCCCGGCGAACGATTTCCTCTTCTTGAAGAACTTTCGCGGTTGGTCGATCCGGCTGACGGAAAGACCTATGCGACGGAACTGCTGAGTCTTGCCGTATCGGTCGACAACAGAAAGTGGAAAGCGGTAGGGTGCGTGCGACTTGCGGACTGTGAGATCATTCTTGCCGAGTATCCCCTGGCGGGGCGCCACCTGAAACAGGCAAAAGCATTGCTGGAAGATGTATCGGGACACCTGGTCGAAAAAGCCCAGCTTTACCGGGCCTGCGGGTATCTGGCCAACGCTCACAAAGGGGATGCGGCAACTGCCTTGGAGTATTTCCGTCTTGCTCTTGAGTATGCACGGCAATCGGGCAATCTCCGTGAACTGGCAATAACGCTTTCCGGTCTCGGAGGAACATCCGTGAACTGCGGGCATACGGATGAGGCGATAGAAGTTCTCGACGAATGTCTGGAACTCAGCAAAGCTGAATCCCTTCTCAGGGAGGGGGCCGAGGCCCGGACAATCCTGGCGATGATGAGTATTAATGCTGAGGACTGGGAGAATGCGGAGCAGTATCTGAGAACGGGACTTGCCATGTTCCGTGAAGCCGGGGAGAAACGAGGGGAGGCTGCCGTCTACGAAAAACTCGGTTATCTCTATGCCTGCCGGGATCAGATTGATGAAGGGCTGAAATACTACCGGAAGTCGGCTGCAATGTTCCGGTCGATGAGAAATCAGGACAGATATATCCTGACCGTGATGAATATCGGATTCTGCTATGTCGAGCAGGGGAAATACGACCGGGCACAGGAATGTATGGATGAGGTCGTTGTCTACGGCCGCACTTCCGGAAACGATATCGTCTATGCATTCGGCCTCATCGGCAAGGGGGATATTCATGTGGCCTGCCGGGAGTGGGAGGAGGGGATCGAGGTGTTATCGTCTGCTCGGAAAATCCTCGGCAACGCCGGAGCTGCAGGGCATCTCTATCGTACCAATCGTATACTGGCCGGGGCGTTCGAGGAAACCGGAAGAATAAAAGAAGCGCTTGATTGCTACCGTGAGATCATGGAGTACGAGCGTAATGTATCAAGTACTGCCATCAAAGGGAAAATCCTGACGTTCCCGATACAGCAACGGCTGCGGGAGATGACCGAGGAAAAGGAAGTCTATCGTCTGCAGAAGGAAGATCTGGAACGGGAATCCGAACGCCGGATAAAAGAGATGACCGTCGTCTCCATGCAGATCGCCCAGAACAACGAGTTGCTTGATCAATTGCGCGAACGTTTGCGCGAACTGAAGCATGCCAACGGACACACCCTCTTCTCGATCGATGCCATCATTCGCGAAATTGATAGCCGCACGGGACGCGTGGATGCTTGGAACACGTTCGAGCACCGGTTGCAAACGCTCGATCCGGAATTTCTCCACCAACTGACCGACCGATATCCGTCGCTGACCCCGGCCGAAATGCGTGTCTGCTCACTGTTGAAGATCAGCATGACCAACAAGGATATTGCCGCACTGCTGAACGTCTCGGATCGGACGGTCGATACGCACCGGACGAGTATTCGGAAGAAGATGGGGTTGAGAAGGGGGGAGAATCTGGTGAAGAAGTTGACGAGGATGTAGAGAAAGGCGTGAAGGACATTGCAGACCGAAGCAAAAGAAACGGGCTGAGGAGGTGGCCCTCAGCCCGTTTCGTACCTCGGATCGGTACCCGCGTCCTGTATTCGTCACTCCACTCTTTTTACAGGCGGAACGTGAGGGGTGGAGAGAACAAGGCTACGCAGTACCGTATACGGTCCAGGTCGGGGTTGGATGAATACAGGTTTTATCTCCTTTCTGTAGATCGCCATTGTCTTCTCTGCTTCTACAGAAAGTCGGGGATCATAAAACCTCAGGGTGGATGTAGGGTGACAAGTGATGTTCGGGATCATACTGTCGGTTGTTTAATGGCTTCCGTATCTGTTGCATCCGGAAGAAATATAGGCAGCCGGGTGAAGGAAGCTATTACGTATTTTTCCCGTAGGGGCGACCGTAGCGTTGTGAGAAACATCGGAGTTCCCGATGCTGTTGAAGCAAGGGTGTGTGATAAACAAGGATGAAACCGGACGTGCCTGATTGTACTGCTCTATTCCATGAAAAAAGCCCCCGACTACCTGAACGACCTGAACCGACGGATCGCCTCGCTCCGGCTGGAGCTGGAGCGGGCCCGGGATCCGCGTCAACGCTTTCCGCTGCTCGATGAGTTGAGTTTCCATCTCAAGTTGATCGATCCTGCCGAAGGGGCCCGATTTGCCCGGCAACAGATCCGGCTTGCCGAAGAGGTCGACGACCGGCACTGGATCATGCGGGGGTATATCCGCCTTGCAAATATGCTGGAGGCTCAATCCCGCTATGCCGAGGCGCGACGTGCCTTCAGGCGGTCGTGGAAACTGTTGCATGAACTTCCGGATGATCCCGCCGAGAAAGCCTACGTCTGCCGGAATATCGGTCAGCTTGATTACGAAACGGGAGATACCCGGAGTGCTGTGGAGATGCTGGGGAAGTCCCTGGAACAGGGCCGAAGAGGAGGAGATGAACGGGAGGTTGCCGCGACACTCACGGTTCTGGGAAACATCTACACCGATCTCGGACTCTTCGCACAGGCTATCGAGGCGATCTCGGGTGCTTTAAAGATCTATGAGGCCCGCTCCTTTACCAGCGGAGTGGCGGTGGCACTGGCTACCCTGGGGGCCGTCAGTGAAATCCTTGAGGATGACAAGGGAGCTCTGGAGTACTACCGGCAGGGACTGAAGCTGCACCAAAGCGTGGGAAACAAAGCGGGAGAAGCGACTCTCCGCTGCGGTATCGCTTCGGTTATGACCCGGCGGGGAGAATATGCCCGGGCCCGCCGGTACTACGACGATGCAATGACCCTCTACAAGGAACTCGGAGATCGCTTCATGTACGGCAATGCTCTTGCCGGCATTGCCGCTCTTCATCGTAGCGAAGGGGATCAGGAGAAGGCTCTGCACAGTCTGACGAAAGCCCGGAGGATATTCGAACAAATCGGAAATGTGGTGGGGATCGCAAATGTGGATGTAGAGATCGGCGAACTACATGTTGCCCGGGAGAAATATGAGGAGGGGATTGTCGTGTTGCAGAAAGCTCTTGAGGTTTCCGACAAGACCGGCTTTCACTCATCGCTGATCCGGATTCACAGGCTTCTGGCCCGGGCGTTTGAAATGAAGAGAGATTTGAAGGTGTCGCTCCATCACTATAAGATCTTCATGAAGCTTGAGCGGGAGATCCTCAGCAGCGACGTCCAGCGGGCCGTTATCGCCTGTCGGTTCGATGACGGACTCAGAGAGATGAAGGAGGAACGGGAGAGGCACCGCGACAGAAGCCGGGAGCTGGAGCGGAAATCGGAGCGTTCGGCAACCGCCCTCTCCAGTCTGGCCGGACAGGTGGCCGAGCACGACAGGTTGCTGGACGACCTCCGGGAACGGCTTGCGGCATTGAGGCGGACCGACAGGGATGTTGCCCCCCTGATCGAGAATATCCTGAACGAACTCCAACAGAGGAATGCCGCCGTTGAGGCGTGGTCGTTGTTCGAGTCCAACCTTCGGATGCTTGCCCCGGATTTCGTCGGTCGTCTGATCGATTCCTCTGCTCCGTTGACGCCCGCCGAGGTGCGCATTGCGCTGCTGTTGAGAATCAATCTTTCCAACAAGGAGATCGGTGCTCTCCTCAACATCTCGGACCGGACCGTCGATACCCACCGGACGAACATCCGCAAAAAACTGGGGGTCGAAAGGGGCAGGAATCTTGTGGGTCTGCTTCGTACGCTGTAGTTTCCTCCCGGTTGGTACGTACGATCCTCATACTCCTCATGACAGACATATGCATGGAAGAATCCGCGAGCTTCGTGAAGAGCTTGCACTGGCTGTGATTCCGCGCGAGCGACTGCCGGTTCTCGATGAGCTGAGCAGACTGGCCGACCCGGCCGAAGGGAAAGCCTGCGCCCGGGAACTGATGAGTCTGGCTTCGTCGGTTCGCGGCAAACGGTGGATGGCCACGGGATACCTGCGCCTGGCCGATCACGAGAGAGTTCTGGCCGATTACTCTCATGCCTCTGCCCATCTGAAAAAGGCCTGGAGACTGCTGCAGAATGACCCCGCCTGCCTGAGCGAGAAGGCTCAACTTTTCCGAAGTCTCGGGATTCTCTCCTACTTCTATAAAGGAAGCCTTGCCGTAGCGGTGGAGTATTCTCGATTCTCACTTTCCTGCGCGAGACGTGCAGGTAATCCGCCGGAGATCGTTCGCTCTCTCTGCTCCCTCGGTCAGTTGTATGTGCAGCAGAATCGGATCGATGATGCCGTCGATGTTCTGGAAGAATCCCTTGATCTGTGCCGTGCCGCTTCCTTGCCGGAGGAGATCGCCGACGTTCGGTCCGGACTGGCAATGCTGAGCATCGCCGCCGGCGATTGTGAGTACGCCGAACGACATCTGCACACGTGTCTGATTCTCTTCAGAGATAAAGAGTCCGAAAAGGGAGAGGCCGACATCTACGAGAAGCTTGGTCACCTCTGTCTCCACAGGGAACGGTTCGATCAGGCGCTGGAGTACTACCGGAAGTCGGCACGGCTGTTCCGGGATCATCAGGATCGGGAACGCTGTGTTGCGGGAGCGCTGCACATCGGGCGTGCCTGTAGCGCATTGGGGAAGACCGATCAGGCACTCAGATACATGGAACGGAGCGTGGCGTATGGGGTCAGAACCGGGAACAGAATTGTTCTTGCATCCGGACTTCTGGGGAAAGGGGAGATTCATGTGGAGAAGGGCGAATGGGAGAAGGGGATCGATCTGTTGACCCGTGCGCACGATATTTTTATTCATGTCGGGGCTGAAAGGGAGGTCTATCAGACGATCCGGATACTGGCAAAGGCTTATGAAAAAGGGGGGAGATGGAACGAGGCGCTTCAATGTTGCCGGCGAATGATGGGGTACGAGAAAGATGCTGCCGGAATAACCGTGCAGGGGAAAGTTCTGGCGTTCCCGCTGCGCGAGCGGTTCGGTCGGGCGGAGAAAAGAAAAGAGGCCGTACGCGAACGGAAGGAAACCCTTGAATCCGAGGTCGAACGCCGGATGAAGGAGGCGACCGTCGGAGCGTTGCGACTTGCACAGAACTCACGGCTGCTGGAACAACTTCGCAACCATCTGCTGGCAGTGAAAGCTGCCGGAGAGCGGGACGACGCCACACTGAATCATCTCATTCGTCGAATCGACAACCGGACAGAATGTATGGATGCCCGGAACGCGTTCGAGCATCGGCTGCGCGTTCTCGACGGGCAGTTCGCCTCTGTGTTGACCGATCGGTTCAAAACCTTAACGCCTTCGGAAGTCTGTATCTGTTCGCTGCTGAATGTCGGCATGTCCAACAGGGAGATTTCCGCTTTGCTGAACATCTCGGGGAGAACGGTCGACACGCACCGGACAAGGATCAGAAGAAAAATGGGACTGGAGCCGGAAGAGGATCTTGCCGAGGAACTGAAAGCATTATCGAAGCAAAAGGATTGATAAACAGAACGGGTCGGGGATAAAATCCCCGACCCGTTCTGTTGTTGCCGGATCACTCCGTCAACCTTCATCTGGTTAGTCCACCCGTCCGGTCACGTGGAACTTGAACGGAAGATCCACACCCTCGGTGCACGGAGCCATCGGATCCGGCTGCGGCAGGGTGATGTAGACCTCGAAGACGTTGTTGGCGATGTTGCTCGTGGATATGTGGGCACACGTCGTCGACGGAGGGATCTGACCCATCGGCCCCATCCCGCTTCCGATCGTCGCGGTGACCGCACCGCAGTTGATAAACGCATCGGTACTGCCGTCCGGTTCAACGATATTCAGCTCGACGATGTAGAGACCCGGAACAGGATGCTGAATGTCCTTGATACCGAAGTCGCCGCACGATTCGCCCGGCTCGGCATTTGCACTTACCTCCGCCCAGCCGTAGATGACGTTGTCGGTATAGGTCCCGCCGTCCACTGCTCCCCGTCCCGGTCCGGCAGTCCATCCACCCGAACCGTTCTCATCGTAGACAATCGAGTGCCCATTATAGGAGACCTCGAAGGCGTTGGAGCGTGCGATGGAACTTGCGCCGTTGCCGATAATGAAAATCGGTTCGTTCTTGTCAGTCGTTCCCTGATAGCGGAAGGGAACCGATCCCTTCGGTTCGTTAAGACCGCCGATGACGGTCTGTGCCCAGGACTGGGCAATCAGCAGATCTCCTCCCGGAATTGTTGCCCTGTGCCCTCCGGACTTGATCAGATTTGCAGCACCTCCACCGATTGTCGCCACTCCCCGGCTTGCCGGATCGGTATCGATAACGTTGCCGGTGCCTCCGGCAATGGTATTGTAGCCGACCAGGGGAGCACCGCCGGTGTTGGTGATCCGATTATCGTAGCCTCCTCCAATGGCCGAGGTTCCTACCAGAGAGGAGATGTTGTTCTGGTTACCGCCGGCAATCGTGGAATAATTACTGCCGACAACATGACCGGATCCGCCTCCGATCGTTGCGCCGGTGCCGGTGGCATGGTTGTCAAATCCACCGCCGACGGTTGCCGTGTTGGCTGCCTCGTTGTCCTTGCCGCCGCCGATGGTGCCGTGATTGAATGTGACGTGGTTGTTCTGCCCGCCGCCGATTGATCCCCACTGGGCCGCCGCGCCCGGGTCGCCGATTTTATTACCCTCGCCTCCTGCAATTGCTCCATAGCCTGAGGCGGCATCCAGAATTCTGTTGAAGAATCCTCCTGCAATTGTGCCGTACTGACCTTCAGCCGTATGATCGCTTCCGCCGCCGATAAAGCTGTAATTGCCCGAAGCGGCAACGCTGTTGTTCCATCCGCCGCCGATGCTGGAATTGCTTGCAGCGGCCGTGTGGCCGTGACCGCCGGATACGGTCGAGTAGTTGGCCGTGGCGTTCTGTCCGGCGCCGCCGGCAATCGTTGCGCCGATGCCGGTGGCGTGGTTGTCAAGTCCGCCGCCGACAGTGGCGGTATTATATGCCTCGTTGTCCTTGCCGCCGCCGATGGTGCCGTGGTTGAATGTGACGTGGTTATTCTGCCCGCCGCCGATCGATCCCCACTGGGCCGGGGTGCCGACATCACCGATCTTGTTGGTCGTTCCTCCGGCAATTGTTCCGTGGCTTGAGGCGGCGTCCAGAATTCTGTTGAAGAATCCACCGCCAACCGTGCCGTACTGACCATCGATAGTGTGGTCACTTCCGCCACCAATAGTGCTGTAGTCTCCGGTGGCGGCAACGCTGTTGTTCCATCCGCCGCCGATGCTGGAATTGCCTGCAGCGGCCGTGTGGCCGTGGCCGCCGGATATTGTCGAATAGTTGGCTGTGGCATTCTGTCCGGCACCGCCGGCAATCGTTGCGCCGACCGCTGTAGCATAGTTGTCAAGTCCACCACCGACGGTTGCCGTGTTGGCTGCCTTGTTTCCTCGGCCGCCGCCGATGGTGCCGTGGTTGCCGGTGACCAGATTGCTGTCGCCGCCACTGATCGTTCCCCAGTCCACCGGCGTTCCGGCCGCACCGATCGTGTTGATCTCACCTCCGGCAATCGTACCGAAGCTGGAACCGGTGCCGAGAATCTGATTGCTGTTTCCTCCGCTGATGGTTGACCGGTCGATGTCGTCATCGATGTTGTTGTATTCGCCGCCGGCAATCGTTGAGGCATAGGAGTTGTAGCCGATGGTGTTGTAGTTTCCTCCGGAGATCGTAGCCCTGTCGGCAAGGTCATCAATTGTGTTTCTCTTGCCTCCTGAGATTGTTGACCAGTCGGCATGGTCACCAATCACGTTGGTATCGCCGCCGCTGATTGTTGACCAGTGGGCAGTGTCGCCAATTGCATTGTAATACCCCCCGGCAATTGTGGATCCCAGGCCGGAGTGACCCATAGAATTCAGTATTCCTCCGCCGAGCGTATTACCAATGCCGGTTGGGGCATTGAAGAATGGATTGTTTGTACCCATATCACGACCGAGCCAATTATTAGTCCCTACACCTACATCTAATGTTCGTGTTTCCTTCTCCTCATCTTTCGTATCAGTCGTAATGTGCTCATTCCGATGCACCGTAACAATCCCCGTCTGCGCATCATAACCGAATCGAAAATCCTCACTGCTCTGCAGGCGGAGCACCGAACCGCTCTCCGAAATCAACCGGTCGTCAATCTGAATCCCCGACACATACTCCATATCCACCTTATCCGCCGTCACCGCCCCGGCCGCAAGCTTCGTGCCGGTGATCGCTCCGTCGGAAACGTTCAATGCATACGGCGATGCGGAGAGCGGTGTCAGCGGCCCCATCTCCATCCCTCCGTCAACCGACGTCCCCACCCACAACGGACGGTTCAGTTGTTTTCCTTGCGGCAATGCCTGCGCGCCGCTGCCGAGATAGAGATTGAATAGTCCGCCCGTCGTTTGCGCTTCGTAGCTGTCTTGCCAGATGACCTGTGTTCCGGCCTGGTCGCCGTAGAGCGTGACGGTGATGGTGTGAAGTCCGTCCGGCAACGGCGTGCCGTCGCCGGAAGTAAGCAGCCCCTGATAGCTGACGGTCTTCGGAACGTCGAGCTGCGTGGTCTGTTGGGCGTGAAGTGTTGTTGAAGTCAGAAGCAGGGAAAGTCCTGCTGCGAGAATATGAGAATAGCGTAGTTTCATGAGAATCTTCTCTCTGAGTTTGGTGTTTGATAATGGAGAAACGTCGGCCTGGAGGGTAGCGCGAGGCTACTGTACGATGCGAACCGGAAGGCTCGCGCGTTGATCACCGGCAGAGAGTATGAGGGTATACCAGCCGCTGGGGAGTTCATTCGTGTTGAACGGAAGTTCGGCGTCGCCGGTCCGTTTTTCGTTGTCGATCAGGGATCGGATCTCTCTGCCCAGAGGATCGAGGAGCCTGAGCGAGACGGGCCCTTCGTCCGGCAGATGGAGCAGAACCGTTGCCGTCGAGGAGACGGGATTCGGGAAGCAGCGGAGCGTCGGGATGCCGGTCGCCGGAGCCCCTGCAACCGGATCGATTGAAGAAGTCCCCGCCGACTGCGGCACCCAGAACCCCTGGTGGGCCACAATTCGGGTGGCGGAAATGCCGATGATCGGTTGCCCGATCGTCCCCGAGAGTCGTGTGGTCCCGTTGGCGGCGTCAACGCCTCCGGCGGCCGTGACCGATGGTCCGGTCCGTGTCTGCGCCGACAAACCAATGGAAGAAAGAAGGAAGACGGCAAGCATGAGGAGCTTGCCCGGTCGTGTTGACCTGTTCATACCAGCCTCCGTGTCGTGATTATGGAGAATTAGTTACAATGGGGGTGCAGGATGTGAAGGGATCGTTCGAACAATGCCCTTCTCTGTCGCGACAAACGCAATGTAGGGGGGGAAGAAGGGGAGGTCGCTACGTACGTTTCCCGTAGATGACCGGAGAGAAATCCCTTTTTTTGATGTGAAGAGTCCAGAAGTAGGTAGTTCCGTATCAGGCCGGATCAAACAGAGCACGTCCTATGAAAAGAACACTTCTGATGATCGTTGCACTCCCGTTTCTGCTGCAGCTTGCAGCCTGCGGTGATGACGCTCCTAACCAACCGGATGAAAAGCATCCCCTTGCCGATTCCCTTCCGATCGATTCCCGCAACTTCCGTATCGGCACGGCGGGATTCGTCCCGCGAAACTGGCCGAACCCGACGAATGCCGACTGGGAGGTGTTCTTTGACCAGGTGCCGGAGTATGGCGAACTCTTCGGTGTTCACCTCGGATGGAACGATAAGCTGACGGGTGAGAACATCCCCGAGCAGGTGGGGCTTGCCTATAACATCACCGAAGGGACAGGGACGACGCCCTACATCGCCCTCGGGTTCGAGCCGGAGGGGATGACGCAGAGCGAGGCGGACAACTACTTCGAGGTAAACGGAGAGGCCTTCACGGAGGTGGCCGTCGCGATTGCCGAAAAGCATCGACCCGGCATCCTTCTGCTCGGTGTGGAGAGCAATCGCTTCTGGGAGAAAAGTTCCTCCGGATTTGCCGACTTCATTGACGTCTATCGCCGGACATACGATGCGGTGAAGAGTGCAAGTCCGCAGACGAAGGTCGGGACAAACTTTCAGTACGAGTTCATGCTGGGGCAGGCACGCAGAAGCGGACCCCACACGGAACATCTCTTTCTGATCGACAGCCTGGCAGGCAAGCTTGATCTGATCACCATCACCCTCTATCCCTGGTTCGAATACGATACGCCCGCCTCGATCCCCGATAATTACTTTGCTCTCCTGCGGGAGCATACATCGGTCCCCCTGATGATCACCGAAACCGGATGGCCGAGCGGCAACTATCCCGACCCGACCCTTGCGGCAACCGAGCGGAGCCAGGTCGACTATCTGGTCCGTCTGCTGGAGATAGCGCAAGGGGAATCGGTGGAGGGACTCGTCTGGGTTTTCCCGAACGATGCGAACAGCGGCATTGCCGGAGGAATCTTCGATGCGATCAGTCTGCGCAGGAACAACGGAGAGCCGAAAGAGGGGTGGGACTGGTGGCAGGGACTCCGGTCACTGTAACGATGCCCGGCTTGCCGTAACATTTCCACTCTCTCCGGTTTGTACTATCGGATTGCCGACGGATGGAATCACGGAACGGATGCCGCTACAGTTATGGCCGAAGCAGAAGTACAGGAGAGACGACATTCCGATCAGATCAACTCCCTTCTTGCCGAGTCGCGACGACTCTGGTTCCGGGAACCGGAAAAGGGACTGCGGCTTGTCGATAAGTCCCTTGGACACATTGACTCTTCAAACTCGACCGCCTCGACAATCGAGGCTTTCCTTTCGCGGGGCGTCTGCGAACTTCAACTCTATCGTCCCGACTCCGGCGTCCGGTCGCTCCGGCGGGGCTTGAAGTTGTGCGGCAATCCGGATGCCCCGCAGGGGTTGGAGATCATGTTCTGGTTGGGGGATGCCTACGTCAGGCAGAACCGATGCCGGGAGGCCGCCGCAACGCTGCGCTTTGTGATGCGTCGGGGGGAGGAACTGGAACTTCCGGACCTTGCCTGCAGCGCCCGGCTGACGCTGGCGAAACTTCATATCCTTTGCGGTGAATCGGTCGCCGCCCGACCGTTGATCCGGCAGGCGAGGAAAAAGGCCGAGCGGTTGGGCGATGATTTCCTGATGGGGAGAGTGCTGGATGTGGAAGGACTCCTCTTCGAGGAATATGGCGAGACCGAAAAGTCGATCCATGCCTACCTTGATTCCCGTTCACTGTTCAAACGTCTCGGCCTTCGCGTGTGTGAGACCGGCGTTGCGGCCAACTACTCTGCCGTTCTCCGGCGGGAGGGACGGTTCGATGAAGCTTCCGACCAGCTTCTGTTTGCCGGTCGGTCGGCCGGCAGATTGGGTCATCACGTGTTCGAGGGGTATGTGCTCGTGCAGCAGAGCATGCTGTGTGAAAAACAGGGACA
Source organism: uncultured Ignavibacteria bacterium (assembly GCA_965650895.1). Taxonomy (GTDB): domain Bacteria; phylum Bacteroidota; class Ignavibacteria; order OLB7; family OLB7; genus JAGWAZ01. The sequence continues at coordinate 22,958 of CBFGQN010000003.1, forward strand.
ATTGAACGATGCGATCAATTTCTGTCGAGAAGGAGTGGAGGTGCTTCAAAGAAACGAAGGTCCGACCCAGTTGGGATTCGGTCTGTCGGTTCTTGGAAGTATGCTTCTGGATACAGGAGATTATCACGGTTGTCTGGAACAGGCCGGGACCGCGCTGGAGTTGAGTCGCCGGATCGATGACCCGCAAGTGGGAATCTCCAGCCATCTGCAACTTGCCTGCGCCTATGAACAGATAGGTGATCTTTCCGCCTCTCTGCATCACTACAAAGAGTACATGACCCTGAAGAATCGTCGCCTGGCCGATTTGCGAAACCTGTATATCACGGATGCGGAATCTCTGGAAAGAATCGAATGCAGAGGGGAGGAGAGTTCTACAACGGAACATCGGAAGAAGACTCCGTTCCGTTCGCATCGCACGCTCCGGAGCAGCAACGGGTTTGCAAGCGGCCGGGCAGAGGGCGCAGAGGCCGTCGATACCGAAACGGCCCACCTCACACACCGAACGGTGCAGTCGGTCGACATGCCGGGATACCTTGCCCGGCGCTTTCCGATGCTGACGCCGACGGAGATCCGGGTCTGCCTGCTGCTGCGCGACGGTCTCGACTCGCAGGAAGTTGCCGATCACCTCCATCGATCGATTCATACGATAGAGACCCACAGACGACGTATCCGCCGGAAGCTGGGACTCTCCAGGTCGGAAAATCTGATCTCCTGCCTCGTTGCCGAACTATAGAACAGTCCGGCAATATCCTGTTCTCCTCTCTTCCTTGTCCGACGTATCGGTTGTTGCGGTTCTCCCGCCTGCGGATTCTCTTCCTTCCGGCATACTCAATAAATACTCAGTGCTCCCGCCGGAAGTGCGGCTATATTCTTCCACAACCTGTTTGAAGATCCGCTTGCTGCGAGCAAAGAGTTTCCGAACAACCGACAAAACCAACATTCAGGATTCAGAACGCTATGCCTACGTGCCAACACCATCTGCGCCTCTTTATCACGATTCTTCTCCTCCTGTGCGGCATGCAATCGGCCGATGCCGCCATTCTCTACAACGATCTCCAGCCCGATCTCGTCCTCTCCTCTCCGGGACAGCGCATCGGGTTTGACGCCGACAATGACAAGCTCACGGATTTCGATTTCTTCTACGACCTCTATCTGGGGGAGCCCTTCCTCCACATCAACATCTCCTTCCCCGTCCGGAGCACCAATCGGGTGGTGGTGACGGGTGAAAAGAATATCTACGGCAAGGATCTTGTCCGTCCGCTGACAGCCGGAGTGATGATCGACGGGGGGGCGTTGTTCAACGGCTCCATTAACGGGAATGGTCCGCTGACCGCACAGCCCAGCTCTGCCGGAGGAGATATTTTCGAGGGACTCGGCGAACGCTACATCGGCTTTCAGTTTGATGTCGGCGGCAGGATTCACTACGGATGGATTCTTGTGGAAGTGAACGAGGAGGGAGACAGGCTGACGATCAGGGAGTTTGCGTGGGAGGATCAGCCCGGCAAAGGAATCGCCGCCGGAGACAGAGGACCGGTGGCTGTGGAGAGTATTACCGTGATGGGTGAAGGGGGCCTGACGATGATAGACCAGCCTGGAGGAGAGCTGGAGTTGACTGCAGAGATAGAGCCTGATAACGCCACCGGGCGTGAAGTCGACTGGTCGGTCGACGATACGGCGATTGCAACGATTCTGCCGACGGGAGAGGCGTCGGCCCGGCTGACGGCGAGGAAGAACGGTCAGGTGGTGGTGACCGCAACGGCGACCGACGGTTCCGGTGTGAAGGGTGAGCTCACGATCGACATCATCAATCAGCAGATAAGCGTCTCGGAAATCAGGCTGACGGGACAGGGGGGAGCAACCACGATTGATGAGCCGGGAGGAATGCTGAGAATCGACGCAGAAGTCCTGCCGGAGAACGCCTCGCAGCGGGAACTCCTCTGGTCGGTCGACGATACGGCGATTGCCGCCGTCACGGAGATCGAGGTGACCGCCGCACGTCTGACGGCCCGGAGAAACGGAACGGTACGCGTTACCGCAACGGCAACCGACGGTTCGGGCGTTGCCGGTTCGATATCCGTTACGGTGACCCACCAGCCGCTGCCGGTCACCTCGATCATCGTGCGGGCCGAAGGGGGAGCCGCAGCGATTGATGTTCCGGGGGGAACGTTGCAGTTGCAGGCCGAAGTCCTCCCGGAGGAGGCGACCGATCAGCGCGTGGCGTGGTCGGTCGATAACGACACCATTGCCCGTATCGACGAGAGCGGACTTCTGACCGCTTCCCGGAACGGAACGGTGATCGTTACCGCCGCGGCACTGGACGGCTCCGGAGTTGCGGGAACTCTTGCGGTTGCCGTCACCAACCAATCTTCCTCTTCCGTTTCCGGACTCCGCGTTGCAGAAGGGGGACTTCATCTGGAACCTGTTCCCGCTTCCGATCATGTTCGGGTACGCCTTGCAGGTATTCTGCCGGGACAGCATGTTCGGTTGAGTATCTACACGATTCTGGGAGCGCGCGTACGGGAGTCGGAGATCGCCGCCGGTCTTTCCGAAGTCGGCGTCGATCTCTCCCGGCTTCCCGACGGATTCTACACACTTGTCGCAGAAATAAAAGAGAGAGACAGGGTCGGCATGGTACGGCGGTCATTGATTATCCGGCGCTGATTCCGAAAGGAGAAGCAAGCGGAACGTACCGCCGGTTTCGGTCTCCGGCGATCTCGGTTTCATTACCTATCTTCAACGATACTGAAATCGTACCGCAGACCTTGACCCGAGATTCGCCATGCGTGCTTTGCCTGTCCT
>CBFGQN010000004.1:0-23983 GCA_965650895.1 uncultured Ignavibacteria bacterium
CCGGGGAGGAGGTTTAGTAGGGGTGGGGAACTGCTCATGCGCATTGGATCGTTGACCGATGATAATGAAACCTGCTCTCTGCGACAAGCTATTGAAGGTAAGAGTGCCCGGCAACGTTGCGGGCAGTGGCAGGACCCGAATTCATTGTCAGTGGCGGATCGAAATGATTCTCCCCTCCTTCCATTCTCCTGTCTGAAGTTCAAGAATATACGTCCCGTCGGACAGGCCGGCAACCGGGTATATAATGCTATGCAGACCTGCCGGATGATATCCCTTGATGATGTCTTCCACCTTCTTTCCGGTTATATCGAAAAGCGTCAGCGAGATGTATGATCCAATCGGAAGCGTAAAAGATATATCCGCCCGCTCCATTGCCGGTGAAACAGAGGGGGGATCGAGACGGAACCGGCCCGCCGTCAGCGATTCGATGCGGCGCAGATCCAGACCGCATATATCGAGGTTGACGAACCCGGAAGCTTCTGTCAAGACAATGCAGGGTTCCGGCAGGGTGAAGGTGACGTCAAGAGCGGTTTCCGGAAAGCTCGGTCCGACAGGTATGTAGAGTCGTACGGGAATGAAGCAGAGCATTCCGTCCGTTGTGATCGGTTTGCCCGATATGTTCCGGAACTGCAGTGTAATCTCTCCTGCTGTTTCGGAGATGACGGAAACATCCCAGTCCTCGGTCAGGGCTTCATCCGTCAGGTCGTCTTCATCTTCAAGATCGACCGCCGCACTGCGGGCGTCGAACCGGAGCGATATCAGGAACGTTTCGATCCTTTCCCCCTGCGGGAAGCCTGAAATCACTATCGGTACCCGGGTTCGCTTCCCGGTTGCATTTACCGTATGGTCGGCAATCTCGGCGATAACAACCACAGTATCGGAACAGGGCGAGGGAATGTCCGTGACTTCTACGTCTGCGCAGAGCTTTCCCGTTTCGGTGCAGGTTCTGCTGAAGGCCCGAACCACATCGGCACATACGTCAAGCCGACTCCCGACCGGGACCGAATCCGCAACGGTTCCGCGAAACGTGATTTCCCGACAGGAGTTCTCCCGGATCATGCCGGTTGTCAGCAGAGGGAACGACGGAGAACCCCCCGCATATTCGATCCCTTCCGGCAGGGTCACGGAAAGATCGATCGAAGAGATCGGGAAGCGATTGTGATTGCATACCCGAAGTGTCCACTCTACCGACTCGCCCGGCACGACGTGAGCGTCGGATGGGCTGAGCGTTACCTCAACACCCCGCAAACCCGATCCCACATTCGGCAGATCCGAGTCGATGAAGTTCGGGAGTCCGTACGAAGTCCGTTTTCCCGCGAGATCGATCGCATTGTCAGTGTACTCGCAGGCTGTGCCGGGTCGATTCGGGAAGGCGATTCGTCCGAGAAACTGCCGACCGGTAAATGAGACATAGATTGTCCCGTCCGGTCCGATCTGAAGCTGGCCCCCGGGCCACACGCCGCTCTGCTCGGCCAGAAGAGTCCGGCTGGCGCTGATCGTCAGCGGATCACCACTTTCCAGATCGAACTGGATAAGTTCCGCAGGCATGTTGTGCGGGAGAGTTACGGTATAGAATCTGGATTGATCGGGCGAGAACTCGCCGCCGTAATAATTCTTCCCCGTACCGATGATACGGTAGTTGAAGAGCGAGCCGGTGGATGGATCGAAATCGAGCAGGGCCAGTTGTTGAAGCCCTGCACTTGTGACCGCCACCAGCGACCCGTCCGGCGACAGATGAATCGTTCCCTGTACGTCGTCGCCGTTCGGATACTCGTTCCCCAGTTGCGATACAACCGGAGCGTCGATGCCGGAGGGGGAAATGTGATATGCCAGAAAACGATTCGTCCCCCATTCCTGCGTTACCATCCAGTAGTCCCGACCGTCGCAATGACGAGTGGCCGTGAGCTTCTCCGAACCCCGTTCAAGAAGAGGGACATTTTTCTCGATAACGTCACCACGTCCTCCGTCAAGCGTGATGTCGATCACGTTGTAGCGCAAGGTCCGATCCGATACGTCATGGGAGCCTGTGGTAAACAGATAGTATCGTGTCGGTGAGCCGGGATCGGGGACGATCAGTGCAGGTTGCCCGCTCGACTCGTCCCCCAGCAGTCCGGTTCCGTTCGGCATCGGAGTGTGCTCTCTGTTCCAGACGGTGGAACCGTCGGTGTAGAAAAGGAGATCGCCGGTAAGAGGATCGGAGATGATTGCCGATCCGTCAAGCGTGTTCAACTTCCCGTCCTGCAGAAGGGAAGGGGGACCGCTTCCGCCGAACTTCAGTCCTGCCCCCCGTCCGAAATACCAGATGTCCGCCGAGTGCGAGCCGCCGGTCTGTCCTTCAAGAACCGCAGGACCGGTGAACATGCAGACCAACAGGAAGAAGGCTATCTGTGCACGGGTTGTCATGGCGTATCGCAATCAGTGTATGATGGTGATCAGACGCAGCAATCTTTTCTCTCCTGCTTCAATCGCCAGCAGATACTCTCCTGAAGGGAGATCGGAGACGTCGAGTTTCAGCACGTTCCGTCCGTGCTGTCCTTCGGTTACGATGGGTTGCCGGACAAGGCGACCCGACATATCGGTCATCTTCACCGTCAGAGAGCTGTTCCGGAACAGTGCAACATCTATGCAGACCGAACTGTGTGCAGGATTCGGGAAGACCGCGGCGTCAAGAGACCGGTCGGAATTTCCGGAGGAGAACACCGAAGACGAGGGGTTGGGCATACGATCGTTGATGATGATCGTATGATAAAAACAGTGCGGACAGAATTCTTCATAGTCGCTCCCTCCGATAATCAACGTATCGCTCCGTCCGGGGCCCGATCCTCCGATAGTAAAACAAAGCTCAATCGGATTTCCGGGATTGATGCGGAATGGAAGAGCCGGACTCGTCAACGTTGCCTCGATTCCCCCTCGTATCCACACCGTATCCAGAAAGGCAACGGCCTGATCAACCAGACTTGTGACCCGGATGCACGTATCAAACGTTCCGGTCCGACCCCCCGTGCGGATCTCGGAAACGTCCAGAAAGGGGGAGGTGGAACTCTGAACCGTTGTCTGTACCCGAATCCGGAATGTGTCTCCGCTTCGGGTGGAGAGGATCATCACCGCCGACAGAGGACCCGGCATACGGGGTCGGACACGAATCGGGATCGCCTGATCCTGCGTCGGCTTGATGGCGATTCCCACGGGAAGCGTTCCGCCGTATTCAAATTGATTCCCCTGCCTCCCCTCAAAGCGAACTCCGGTAATGGTGTCGGTATATCGACGGCTGTTGAACAGCACATCGGTTTCGAACATAATGCCGGGGCAACCTGAAAGGATATGGAAGGTGTAGTCTACTTCGCTCGTATCGACCGGGAGTGCCTCGATCGAGAGGGATGCACATGTGCTGTCGGGTCGGATACAGGGAGTCGGAGATGCCTGAAGGAAGAGCAGGCAGGAGGTCGGCTCTGATTCGGGTGTGGCCTGATCGGCAATGCGAACGGTGGCTACCGTCAGCGTGTCACATGATCCTGCGGCGATGCGCGGAAGCGTAAAGGTGCCGGAATTACCCGATACAGGAACCAGTTCCGGCGGAAGTCGAAGATCAAGGTCCACATCGGTGAAATCGCTCCCCGTCCCGTTGCATATAATGAGAATCAGGTCAACCAGGTCCCCCGGCCGTGCGCTTGCAGATGAGGTCGAGAGGAAAAGAGAGAGGGATGTTCCGCTGCCGGGGATGTAGTTGATATCGGAGTCTATCACGTTCGGCAGACCGTAGCTTGTCGTTGCTCCTCCCAGCCATAGCCCGTTATGTCGATACCCGGCCGCACTCCCTTTTGCATCCGGTTGTTCGATGACGCCGAGCGAATCGCGTCCGTTCCAGGAGACATAGATTTTTCCGTCTCCGCCAAGCTGCAACTGTCCCCCCTGCCACGCCCTCTCGGTCAACCTGATAAATCCGAAACGGGATGCGCGAATATCGGCCGTGCTCCCTGCAGCAAGATCAAATTGAAAGAGATCGGCCGGATCCGTGTTCGGCGGAAGCGTGTTGACGTAGAGCTTTGTGTTGTCGGGCGAAAACTCCTGACCGTAATACTGGACATCTCCCTGGCCCAGAACCTGTTGATTCGAGATGAGTCCGGTGGCGTTGTCGAAGTCGAAGATCTCCACTGTCTTGAGTGCCGGACTGCTTACGGCCAGTGTCCGTCCGTCGGGAGACATCTGAAATGTCCCCTGAATATCGCCGGAACCGGGATAGACGATTCCCACACCGGTCAGGCTGCTGTCGGTGATCCCCTGTGCCGTTACAAGATAGGCGTGAAAAACATTGGATCCCCACGTATGCGTTACCACCCAGTAGTCCTTGCCGTTGCAGTGGCGGGTTGCCGTGATTTTCTCCGTTCCCCTCTCCAGCAACAACCGGTTTTTCAGCACTACATCTCCTTTCCCTCCATTGAGGCGCATATCGATGGTTGAATACCGGGTTGCCGTTGTGGCTGTGTTTGCCGCGCCTGTTGTGAAGAGATAGAACGTATTCGTATCGTCGGGGTCCGGAACAATCAAGGCAGGCTGTCCGCTTGATTCGTGTCCGGCAAGACCGGTTCCGTTCGGCATCGGCGTGTGGGTGGAGTCCCAGACCGTCTTGCCGTCGGTGTAGAAGAGAAGGTTGCCGGTGGCGGGACGACTGATAACGGCCGATCCGTCGAGCGTGTTGACCTTCCCGTTCGGAATGGACCGGGCGGTTCCTCCGGTAAAAGAGAGGCCGGCATTGCGGCCGAAATACCACGTCTCGTACTGGCGCTGGGCGCACAACGTGGAGGCTGTCGCCAGACTGACGGTAACCAGCAGAAGCAGAGCGGGCAGGCGATGCGGTATCATAGGCCTGTGCAAAAAATGAGTGTGCGTCCGGCCGTGTAAATGTAGGGAATGCTTCCCGGTCATCCGAACGGAAAATCAGATCGACCCCGATTCCCGATGTTGCTGAACGAATGTCCCCTCCGGCAGCATACGGTTTCGGTCCCTACCTCCCCTCAACCCCCACCCCGTCCTGAATCCGGTTCGACGGGTGAAGGATCACCTGATCTCCTTCATCCAGTCCCTCCACCACTTCGACGTCAAATGTGTTCCGGTGGCCGATCGTGACGTTGCGCTTGTGTGCGATTCCCTCCTCCACGACAAAGACCGCCCACTCCTTTCCGTCGCGGAAGAGGGCGCTGGAGGGGACCTGAAGCACACTCTCTCCCTCCCAGGTGACGATGCGGGCGACGATCCGGTAGCCGTCTCCAAGCTTGTCCGGGTACTCGCTGAACATGCCGATCACGTTCACCCGTTGCTCCTCGATGCCGAGGGCGCTGATCTTGGTGAATGCCGACGGCTCGATATAGCGAACGATCCCCTCCAGCTCCCTGTCTCCTCCCCATCCGTCGATGATGATCCGGTCTCCCGGTTCGATCTTCACCGCATCAGTCGAGAGGACATCGACCACTACTTCCAGTCCTTTCGGATTGCCGATCGCCACCAGAGGCGTGCCGGCCGGTACTACCCGCTCGCTCTCCTCGAAGATCCGCAGAAGGGTACCGCTTGCCGGGGCGGTGACGTTGATCCCCCCGGTGTTCGTCCCGTATGCCGCCCGTCCGGACTTTGCCGCCTCGACCTGCTTCTCGGTGGAGCGGACGGCGAAGCGGGCACTCTCAAGCTGGTCTTCCAGCGTCTTCACCGCAAGCTGGGCCTGTTCGTACTGCTGCTGCGGGATCGCTCCGGCATCCAGCAGACCCTTCAACCGCTCCTCTTCTTTCCGGGCCTGCGACAACTGATCTCGCAGCCCGGCCACATTCGCCTCGGCACTCTGCTTCGAGGCTTCAATGGCGCCGATCTGCGCCTCCAGCTCGGCCCGCTGTGCCGGGTTCATCTGTGCCGGGTAGATTGTTGTGATCGGACTCCCCTCGCTGATCTGATCTCCCTCCTTCAACTCGATCCTTACTGCCCGTCCGGATACCGGTGCGGCCACCAGAAAAAGATCCCGGACGCGCGTCACTCCCTCGACCTCGACCGTTACCGTCATCCTCTCCCGGGCGACCTCACCAAGATCGACCGGTACGGGTTGCGGTATGAGACTGACGGCAATCAGACCGCCGATAATCAGAACCGGAATGATCCAGCGTAAATGCTTCATGGAGACAAGTAAAAATTAAAAATGCAAAATTAAAAAAGGAGGAGGGAGAGGTGTGGAGCAGGCAGGTTTACCTTCTCCCTCTCGCTGTCATTCTCTTGTCTTTAACACCTCGATCAGATCCAGGTGGAAGATGCGGCGGCGGACGAGGAAGGCGCTGAGAAGAGCCGCTCCGATAATGACCAGCGTCGCGAAGGCAATCGTCTCCCGGCTCATTACAAGAGGAAAACGGAAGAGATCGGACTCGAATCCCTTGACCAGACCCAGCAGCATCAGCCAGCCGAGACCGTAGCCGAGCGGGAGGGCCAGCAACGTCAGGACGGCCTGTTCGCCGAGAAGGTAGAAGGTGACCTCCCCTTTACGAAAGCCCAGAACCCGAAGGCTTGCCAGCTCCCGTCCCCGTTCCGAAAGGGAGATGCGGGCACTGTTGTAGAGAACGCCGACGGCGATGACGCAGGCAAAGAAGATCATCACGATGCGTGAGATGTTCTGGCTCTGGGCGATCGTCTCGTTGAAACTCTCCAGAGCGGCCCGCTGGAACATCGCTCCGGAGACGGCCGGTGTCTTCTTCAGCGCCTCGTTGAATTCATCCTCCTTTGCCCGGTCCACCTGCAGGTACGCGCCGCTGATGCTCCCCTCCTCTCCCAGCAGCCTCTGCAGTTCGTTCATATCCATGTAGGCGTTCAATCCTACAAACTCGTCGATGAACCGGTCGATCACTACCGGTATCGTTTCCCGTTCCCCTTCGAGAATTTCCAGAAGGATCGTATCTCCCGGTTCGGCCCCCAGCCCCTCCCCGAGTTGTCGTGTCACCATCAGACCGCTGATCGGAAGTTCCTGGATGCTTCCGTTCATATCCATCACCCGTCGCAGTTCTCCCCCCGGCTCCATTCCCGTCACAGCCGTCCGTTTTTTCCGATGGCCGAACGAGAGAGAGGCCGGAACCGCTCTGAACGGCTCGGCGTGGAGAACCCCCGGAAGAGCGTTCAGATCATATCGCGCTCCGGCCGGACGGGGATTCGTGAAGACGATCGTTGCGTCTTCCCGCTGTGCCCCGTCGAACTGGAAGCTGATCAGCGTGTCGACCGCATCGGCCGTGTAGCGGCCCACAATCAGGATGGCGACCGCCATGGCAATGCCGAGAGTCGACAGCAAGGCTTTCATCGGATTGCGCTCCAGACTCCGCAGGATCATCCTGGCACTGGTGGGGAGGAGCCTCTGGAATCCCATACGTTCAAGGATTCCCGGCTTGAACCGGGCCGGAGCTTCCGGACGCATCGCTTCGGCCGGGGGAAGTTTGATCGCCCCCCGCACTGCAGAGATTGCCCCGATGAGTGCCGCCCCGCCGCTGATGAGGACGGCAATGCTGAGCGACTTCGCCCCGGCTACATAGCGGATCAGCGGAAAACGGTAGAACTGGGCGTAGACTTCCGTCATCGCCGAGCCGGCCCAGGTGCCGAGCGCGACGCCGGCAATTCCCCCGACGATGACGGCGGTCAGGGCCATGCCGAAATAGTGGAGGCCAACCGAAAGGTTGGAGTAACCGAACGCTTTCAGCACGGCGATCTGATCCCGTTGCGTCCGGACAAGACGTGAGAGGACGATGTGCAGAAGAAATGCGGCGACGCCGAGAAAGATGATCGGAACAACCGTGCCGGAGCTTTGCAACTGCGTCAGTTCGCTCTCCAGAAAGACGTGTGATGTCTGATCCTTCCGTCCGTACGCCCCGATCGCCCCGTACGGTTTCAGCAGTTCATCAAGTTGCGCGATTACCTCGATCTCGTCGGCCCCGTGCGAAAGGGTCAGGGAAAGATCATTGAATGCCCCCCGCATGTCGAACGGTCCGGCCAGCGTCTCGCGATTTGCCCAGAGAACGCCGAACCTCCGGTTGTCCGGCAGCAGGGCGGCCGATCCGATTTCATACACATACTCCGGCGACAGTGCGATGCCGACTACCGTGAACTCCTCCCACGCCCCGTTGATCACCGCGCCGATCTGCGCCCCCACATCCAGATCGTTCGCCGTCGCAAACGCCTCGCTGATCAGAATCTCGTCACGCCGGCCCGGCTCGAAGTAGCGTCCCTTCCGGATGAAGATGTCGTTCAGAACAGGTTGCCGCCGTTCCGGCATCGAGACGATCAGTCCGGTGGCCGGTTCGTCAAGCCCCGGCACGTCCAGCGTCACCCCGACCATCAGCCGGGTTCGCACCGATCCGACGCCCGGTATCTGCCTGATCTCGTCGGCCAGACCTTCCGGAGCACGCTTGACCGTTGCGAAGACATCGGCAAAGCGGTATTCGTTATAGTAGGTCTGCTGTGTCGTCAGGAGCGAATCGTAGGCGCTCCGCATCGTGACGAAGCTGGCCACGCCGCACATCACCACAAGGGCGGCCGCGATCAACTGTCCACGCAGGTGGATCACGTCACGAAGCAGTTTGCGGTTCAGTGCAGTCATTGGCGATAATGATACCGGAGAATCAACACATCTCTATAAAATTTCCGACCCGGGATTATTCGACGGGGGGCGGTAACGGGTGGGGCAGAGGTTTTTGTCCCCTGCAGCCTGTGTACTCACCCCTCTATAAACTCTGAACTCGGGGTTATGCGATGGGGCAAAGGTTTTCGCCCCCTACAGTCGGCGCACTCATTCACTCACACACCCATCCACTCTCTCACTCTTCTCTCTATAAACTCTACGAACTCCCACCCCTACCATTCCAGTTCCGCCGGCGACGCCTTCACCTCGTTCCGCTCGATCTCCACGATCTTTCCACTTCGCATCCGGATGACCCGATCGGACATATCGGCAATCGAACTGTTGTGCGTGATCACCGCCGTCGTCGTTCCCAGTTCACGGTTGACCCGTTCGAGAACCTCCAGCACCAGGATGCCGGTCTTGAAGTCGAGTGCTCCGGTCGGTTCGTCGCACAGCAGGACGTCGGGACGTTTTGCGATGGCCCGGGCAATCGCCACCCGTTGCTGCTCACCTCCGGAAAGCTGGGCCGGGAAGTGGTCGATCCGCTCGTGCAGGCCGACCATATCCAGCGCCTCGGCGGCATCCATCGGATTCTCTGCGACATCGGTCACAAGCCGGACATTCTCCCGTGCGGTCAGACTCGGGATCAGGTTATAGAACTGAAAGACGAAGCCGACGTGCTCGCGACGGAAGCGGGTCAGTTCGGTATCGTCGGCATTGTGCAGCAAGTGGTCGCGATAGCGGACCGTTCCGGTGGTCGGTGTGTCCAGTCCGCCGAGAATATTCAGCAGGGTCGACTTGCCGCTGCCGGAAGCCCCGAGGATTACCGCCAGTTCTCCCTCGTACAGATCCAGATCCACATCCTGCAACGCCCTGACCTCCACCTCTCCCATCTGGTAGAGCTTCGAGACGTTCCGGACGATAAAGACCGGAGACGGACCCCCGGTTGTTTCTGCTGAACTCATAGACGTGATCATTGATGTCCCAAACCTATCATTTTTCGGAATTTTTCAGCGTGAAGAAGTGGTATGATACGATTGAAGAAATAGAGTCAATCGATTGATCTTATTTCCCCTCTTCGCTCTTCCCCGACACATTCCGCACAAACCCCACACCGAACAGGATCAACGCACAGGCGACGATCGCATTCCAGCCGAGACGTTCATCCAGAAAGGCGACGCCGAGAATCGCGCCGATCGGCGGAAGCAGAAAGGTGACCAGCGAGAGAAATGTTGCCCCGGCAATCTCCAGCATGCGATAGTACACGACGTAGGCGATGGCCGTGGCGATCACCGCCAGCCAGAGGAGCGCACCCAGTCCTTCGATGCCGGGGACCGACAGACGCTCCCGTTCGATAATCAATGCAAAGGGGAGCAAAGGAATCGCAGCGGCCAGAAGCTGGGCGGCCGGACCGACAAACTGCGGATAGCCCCGCAGGGCAACCCGGCTGTAGACCATCGAGAACCCGTAGCTGATTGCCATCCCGGCAAAGCAGAGAAGACCTGCAAGCAGATTGTTCCCCTCGATCCCCTCACCAAGTGTCGGGATGAAGAGGAAGACAATCCCGCCGAACCCGAGAACGACCCCGATCAGCGTTCTGCCGCTCAGCCGTTCCTCGGCAATCGAGAAGTGAGCGATGATGGCGGTGGCGACCGGCGTGAAGCCGTTGAAGATCGCCGCCAGAGCACTTGAGGCCAGCGTCTCGCCGATCATCAGAAACGAGAAGGGGATGGCGTTTGCCAGCAGGCCCATGATCGTGAAGCGTTTCCAGAAATCGAACGTTCGGGGGAACCGGTTCCCGCGCATTCGCATGAAGACATAGAGAAGGAGGGCGGCGATCACTACCCGACCGGCCGCAAGCGTCAGCGGGGGAATCTCCCGCAGTCCGATCTTGATGACCAGAAATGACGGCCCCCACAGGAGAGCCAGCGTGATGAGCAGAATCCAGTGCATGGTCTTGCGATCCGGAACGATGTATGGAAACAGTGATGGTCAATGTTGAAGGAGAGGGGTCCCCTCCTTCGGAAAAGCATGCGAAGTTTCCCCTGCAACCTTGTGTGGAGTTGCCGGATCTCTCCGCTGGAATCAATCCTTTCGTCCCTCCTCACGGTGGCGCAGCAGAAGAAACGACTCGGTTCGCATCTCCTCCCGATACGCCTCCTGAAGTATCGGCTGCAGTCCCTCGAACGCGGCCAGCGAGTCGAGCGTCGGCTCGGGGCCGCCGGAGAAGGTGTGGTCGTGGGCTTCCAGTTCGATCACCAGAAATTCCGGGGGAGTCGCCTCAACGAACTCCGTGAACTCCCGCTCCCACTTCTCCGGTGTCCAGGGGGAGACGAGATGATAGTAGTAGACCGTCCGGAATCCCGGTGTGGTCTTCAAAGCCGCGTAAAGAAATCCGGCTACCTCGGAGAGGGCAAAGACCGAGGGTTCTCCCCGGGACTCTTCCTGAATCTTCCGCTCGATTCGCCCCAGCTCGTCAAGCCGACGATCCGAAGTCGGATCATAACTGCCGTCCGACGGAGTCGAGAGTCTCCAGGTAACTCCACTCCGAATCTTCCCGGTGACTCGCGGAAACGGACTGAAAAGAATGCCCGCTCCGACCAGTATGATTGCCAGGATTACTTCGTAGGGACGACGGGGTATTCCGGACAGCGAACGGAACAGACCGGCAAGGAGCGGTCCGGTGAGGAGCGCGACCGGGGTGATGATCCGGCTGTACTGATAGTGAATGAACATCAACTCGACAAGTGTGCTGACCAGAAGGAAGAGCATCGTCAGCAGGGCAAGCCGGTTCAGACGGGAGCGTTTGATCTCCTTCGGCCCCCCCTCTTCCGTCGGTCTGCGCAGCGTACGGGCGAAGGCAATCCCCAGCAGGATCGTCAGCGTGATGCCGAGTCCGTGGGCCAGATAGGAACCGGTCTGCGTCAGTATCCCCTCGATGATATCGGTCGATGCGGTGATCTGTCCCAGCCGTCCGCTCGACCAGACCGACATCTCTCTCCACGCATCGGCGACCCCGAGGGCGAACAGGCTTCCGATGAAGAGAGCGATCATCAGCAGAACGCCTGCAGCCATCAGGAGGACATGCTCAAACGAGCGCCGGATCGATTGCCTCTCAAAGAGAAGAAACTCCGCCGCCGCCGCTCCCCCCAGAGCCGCGGCAAGCGTAAACTTCGCCGTGAAGAGAAAACCGGCAAGAACCCCGATCAGCACCATATCGACCCGTCGCCGCCTCCCGGTCTGCAACAACATCATCGGTAGAAGGAACAGACCGACGAACCCCTCCGGCTGCGCCGTTCCGTCCGGACCGAGCGAGACGTAGAGGAGGGCATAGATCAGTGCCGCAAGCCCCGTTCCCGCCCAGTCCGCTCCACTTCGGCGAAGCGTATGGATAATCAGCGCGAGCGTGCCGATCTGCACAAGCAGTTCAATGACCCGGAACCCGAGAATCCCGTCTCCGAAAAGGATCTGCGCCAGTGCAAAGAGAAAGTGGATGAAGGGGGGCTTCGTGTCGGTGATCTGCGAGTAGAAGAGGTTCCCCTCGCTCAGCGATCGGCCGATCGTCAGATAGATCGTCTGGTCGGGTCCGGCCGGAAAGGTCAGAACGAAGGCAAGGATGAGGAGTGCTCCCCCCGAAAGGAGGAAGCCGATGTGTCTGCTCTTCTGGTCGCGTCCGAAGAATGCCTCTCCCTGTTCCATTAGGATCGAATGGTGGTCGGTGCCGGAGTCCGTCAAAGATAGGGGAGCCGAAGGGGATGTCCCGCAGCACTTTCCGATTCTTACGGAGAGAAGCGACAATCCCCCGAAGATCACATGTCCGTAGCCCTACCCCGTGCGTCAGCACGGGGAACACAGAACCGCCCGGACAGAGCAAGCCTGTCCGGGCGGCATCGGGCGGACATCCTCTTCTGTTCCGCCGGAGCGATCCGCTCATCACGGGAGCGGAGTCGTTCGGCGGAGGGGACATCCTTCCGGCAGAAGGGTTCGTGCGGGGAGAAGCATCACAGATGGCTCTCCCCGCTCTCATGTCGCTATCGCTGCACGATCAGTTTCGTGGTCGTCGTTCCATGTGTCGTCGAGACGCGGAGCAGATACGTTCCGCTTTCCAGTCCGCTCACGTCGAATTCGGCCTGCGCCGTGCCGGCCGGATGTTCTCCGACGAAGAGCGTCTGCATCCGTTCGCCCGCCGTGTTGTAGAGCTCCACGATCAGCAGATCGGGCTGCTCAAGATTGATCCGGATCGAGGCCGATTCGGCCGTCGGGTTCGGGCGGACGTGGACCGTGAGATCGGCTTTTTTCCTCTCCCCTGCGGTCGGCTCTTCCTTCACATCGCTTAGCTGGAAACTGACCGGTTCCGACCAGCATCCGCGCAGTCCCTCATCGCCGGTTGTTCTGACCGCCAGCGTCTTGTTCTGCCAGTCCTCCACCTGAATCTCGGCCATCGAGAAGTTGAAGCCGGTCGAGGCGTAGATCGAATCGTTCCCCCCGGCATCGCTGACGCGAATCTGATAGCCGAGCCGCTTCTCGTCCGGCGAGTGATCCCACGTCACCGTCACCCGACCGTCCGCCTCGGCAATTGCCTGAACGTTCGTCGGCGGGATCAGCCAGTCCTTCTCAAGCGGATGGAACGTCTCGGAGTAGTCGACGGTAAGCTCGCCGTTGTCGTTCCGCATGCCGTAGATATAGTATCCGCACTCCGGCAGCGAGTCGTTCATCGTGAACCGGAACTCTCCGGCCGACTCCGCGGCCGAGCCGATGAAGAATCCGTCGAACTCCTCGTTGTCGTTGTCGAGGAAGAAGTCGACGCGTGATCCTTCCGGCGCTCCGTCACCTTCCCACTCGGCCGTGATTTCCTTCCCTTCGGAGTTGCTTGTGAAGGTGAAACCGGGTCGCGGACTGTAGACGCCCCAGGTGTAGATCGAATCGGTCTCTCCCATATCGACCAGACCGATCTTCCAGACCCCAGGCATCGGGTCGACCAGTTCCCACAACCCGCTCTCTCCGGCCTCCTGCGGAGGATAGTAGGTCCCCTTGTCTCCCGGAGAGGCGGCCGAGCGGTACGATCCCGAAGGATCGACCAGAACGGAGACCGGCACCGGGTTCCCGTAGATGTGGATCACGCCGAGTTCCATGTCGGCCGCCGCATCGAAGTTGAACCAGGTGGTATCTCCCGCCGCCGGGTTCGCTCCCTTTCGCTCGGTCCGGCTGTTGCTGATCGTCGCCGAATTGCAGAAGCGGAAGAACTGGGTCGGCTCGGTCAGCGGGTTCTTCGACAGGTCGATCGTGACGCAGTAATCGCCGGCCGAGGAGACGCTCGATGCGCTGAACTGCAGGTTGTTCATCAGCAGCGATGCGTTGCTCAGCGTCTGCGGCAGACCGAGCTTCTTGTTGATGTAGTCTCCGGCGGGGAGTTCCTTGAAAAGGTCGGGAATGTTGGCCGATCCCGTCATCGAGGCGGTGACTTTGAATTCCGGAACAACGGTGATGCTCCCGCTCCCGCCGCCGGTGAAGATCGACTTGTCTCCTCCCAGGTTGATGAGACTCAGGTCGTATGATCCTGAAAGACTCATCCTGCCGGTATTGGCGAAGAGATTCAGTCCGGCATTCCCCTGCGCCACCCAGACGTTCACGCCGTTGGTCAGCCAGGGATGGCTGTAGCCGAAGAGGTTCAGCTTTCCTTTCAGTCCGGCACTCTCCCCGTGCACATAGTCAAACGTCCCGTCCAGTTCGAAGAGGGCGGCATCGCCGAGATAGGGGGCAAGCTCGGAGAAGCCGGGGGCCTGCTTCCAGTCCTCGCGTGCTGCGAAGAAGGCGGTGCCGCTGAAGGTGACCGGACCGTTCTGCATGTTGGAGACGGCCACGTCCATCCCTTTCCAGACCGCCACGTGGGCCGGAGGAGGCTGGGGAACGGGGATCGGGAGTCCCGGGCCGCTTTTGTAGAGCAGACGGAATCCGTCCAGCTTTCCGTCGAGCATCGTCAGGCCTCCCCCCATATCATCGACCAGAGGCTTGGCGCTGGCGACGACTTCAACGGACATCTTCTTCTTCCCCTTGTCGTAATCCATCTTGAAGGATTTCAGGCAGAAAGCCGGGAGAACCTTTGCCCCCAGATTCGTCGCCTCGACCCCCTGAATCTCGAATCCTTCATTCGTCAGCTTTACCCCCTTCAGCTTGACCCCGGCCAGTCCGAACCCGGCAGGTGACGCATCGTTGTCGTAGGCGCAACCGGAGGCGAACTGCGGGATCAGAATCCGGATGTCCATCTCGATCCCGGAGGCCTGATCGATCCCCCCGGCAAACTTCACCTTCTCGAACGTGACGGAGAACCCGGCGATCAGCCACTGGGCCGCCAGCTCCAGCGGATCCCCTCCGACTTCGGCCTCGATTCCGTCGGTCAGCTTCGCGTCGAACGGACCGGCCCACAGAAGCTGTCCGTTCGGGTTGGACCACGAACCGGCCGAAGAGAAGGATGCCTGATCTGTCGTGGTGTCCAGCGAGAACGATCCGGCGAAGTGGAGCCAGTTGTTGATCTTCAGGTCGCCCTCCTTCAGTTTGATCTTGTTTGCCCCGTCCCCCTCGAAGTATCCGTCGCCGGTCGCAAAGAAGGTCATCACGTGCTGTCCCTGATAAAAGTACTTGAACTGGCGACGGACCACCTCCAGCTCGAACGTGTTGCTCCGCTCCTGCTCTCCCGGTCCGGCCTTCAGCTCCAGCTCGAAGTCCTCACCGAAGCTCAACTCCTCGAACTGCTGCTGTCCCGGTTTCCCGGCGTTCCCCAGCTTCAGCGACCGGTTGCTTCCGGCGCCGCTCTCGAAGTAGCGGGCCTGAAATTCCCAGACGAAGCTGGTGTTGTTGGTGGTCAGGATCATGTTCCAGGCCTGTGCGAAGAGGACCCAGACCTTCTGCTGCGGGGTGCCGAGATTTTCCACCGCCAGAAATGAAGAGCAGCCGGTGCCGGCTCGCGGCGTCCCCCGGATCGGATCGTTTGTCCGGCGGCCGCGGTAGGAAGGAAAGGCCACAAGGTCTCCCTTGTACCAGACGACCTTGTCGCCGCTTACCGTCTCGTGCCAGTTCTCCCCCTGCACCGGCTCGCAGACCGGGGTGAAGCCGCTGGTCTTTCTCAGGTTCACCAGTTTGGCCGTACCGGGATCGAAGTATTGCCAGCCGGAACCGGCGTAGGAGGTGATGTTCAGGATCGCTTCGGTCGGATCGCCGTTCCCCTGCAGTTGCAGCGTGATCGTCGCGTCGTACTTTCCCTGATCGTTCGTGTGGGTCAGCGAGCGCTCGGCGTTCCACTCGATCCGCTTCGCCCCGTCGCTGGTGATGTCGCCGTAGTCTCCCTCCACGTCCTCGTCGAGGGGGACAAAGGAGAACGTCCCTCCGTCCACCTTGTCGGTCAGCTCCACCTCCATCGTCAGCAGCGCCCCGGCGGTCGGCACGTCGCTGATGACGTAGTCGATCACCACCCACGCCTCCTCACGCCCGGTGTTCGGATTCTCCCGTTTCTCGACGACTGCCTGAACGTCGGTGATGTCGGCCTGCGCCCGAAGAACTGTGGTGCCGGCGATCAGCATGACGACCAATGTCATCCCGATCCTTATCCATTGAGTCTCACTATACCTCATTCGTCATCCCGATGGTTACGTTGATTGTTGTAGAGTCTGATAGCGGGTCTGTTCCGCATCGGAAGTCTACCCCTTTCAGAGCAAAACCTCCCTACTGAAAAATCACGTAAACCCCGGATCCCTACTCCGTCACCAGCACCGGCACGCTCACCTGCTCTCCTCCGGTGGTCATCGTAGCCACATAAAGTCCCGAAGAGAGAAGCGAGGCCGGAAGAGGAATGTGCGTCACTCCGGCGGTCGCCTCTCCGTCGTGGAGCCTGGCGACTTCCCGCCCGACGGGATCATACAACCGTATCGTCACATATCCATCCTCCGGCAGCCGGCACTGAAGCGTACCGTCTCCCGGCATTGGTGTGCGGGAGGGGCGGATGAAAGGTTTGGAAAGCTGAATGTATCGCCGGTCGATGGCGCAGTATTCGGCCAGGACCAGACCGTTGCGTACCGTCAGGTCGGACCAGCCGTCGGCGAAGTTCCGCACCTTCAGCGTCAGGGGAGTCCGGTCCGTTTGTCCCAGAAGCAGATCGGCCCGCAATGTTGCCAGATTGCTTCCCGAAGAGAGATCGCCGTTTCCGTTGTCCGACTGAAGCAGAACCGCCGAGCCGCCTGCGGTGACCGAGGCCGGCGTCGTCAGTCCGGAGAGAATGCCGGCGACCGGAGGGTCGTTCCGGAAACGGAGAATTACGGGATCGTGCCCGATCTCCAACGTCACTCCCCGCGCATCCGAACGGTTCATCAATGCCGCCGCCTCATCGACGCTCAGCGGTGAGAGGTCGATCCGGATCGGTACCTCGATCACATCTCCGATCAGTCCCTTCACCGTGTCGGCCCATACCGTTCCGCAGAGAACACCCGCCCCCTCGATCCGAACGAGCGTATCACCCGGCGTGAAGAACTCGCCGTCGGAGAGGAAGCCGATATCTACCACGAACGGTCCCAGTCGTCCCGGCTCGGCATGAAGGCGGACCAGCGTGGAGGAGTCGGGAGGGATGGTTACGGGAAGACCTTCCAGCGAGATCTCCACATCTCCGGCAACACTGTTCGGATTATAGGCTCCGACGCTCAGCGGCGCATTGCCGAAGTTGCGCAGGAGAATCGTCGTGTCGATGCCGCGACCGGCACAGATGCGCCCGAGATCGTACCGCCGCTGCGGTGCGTCCAGAATCGGCAGGACGCCCCGGCCGGTCAGCGCAATCGGGTCGCGGGGACCGCACGTCGTGGCGACGCTTGTCTCCACGATCAGCGTCCCCCGGCGCACCTCGATGTCACCCGGTGTCAGGGCAATGTCCACGACCAGACTCTCCCCCGGCTGCAGTCGCAGCGGAAGAGTCTCGCCGTTCGGGAACGTGAAGTTGTATTCGGTCGCATCGACCCCGGCCAGACGGAGACGTGTGATCTCCACCGACGCACTCCCGTTTGCGGTGATCGTCACCGACGATGTGCCCGAATTGCCGACCCGGATATCTCCCATATCGAGCGTCGTCACGTAGTCCAGATCGCGCGATGCGACCGTGACGCGAACGTCGATTGTCGTGTCCCCCGCCGTTGCAGACCGCAGATGAAGCTGCGTCGTGTAGTCTCCCGGCAGAGCAAACCGTCCGGTGACGAATGCCGTACGCGCACTGTTCGGCGGCAGGATGAAGCCGTCCGGAACATCGGGGACGAACTGCGGGTCGTCGGTAAAGAGCGTGTCGATCTCCACCGGACATGCCGTCGGGTTCTCGATCCGGATTGCGAGTCGAAGGAGTTCGTCCGGACAGAGCGTGTCGACCGGATCGTCCGGCGTTGCCGCGTAGCGGGGAGCATCGCCGAAGCCGGCCACGATCAATGTGTCGAGGAAGGGGAGGGCCGGACTCAGGACGATGAATCGTGCTTCGGCATTCCCCGGAACCGTCGGGGCAAAACGGATGAGAACGGTTCCGTCCAGCTTCCGCTCGATCGTCATCGGGAAGTCCGTGTCGTTTGCCACGGAGAATTGTGCCGAGGGATCGTTCTCGAACCGGTAGGTGTCTTCAATTACCAGATCGCATCCGCCGATATTCGTGATCGTCCACTCCCGCAGGGCGGTATCTCCCAGACAGATATTCCCGAAGTCGAGCGTGTCGTCCCGGTCGGCCATGAAGAACTCCGCATCTCTCCCCTCACCGATCAGATCGATCGTGTCGGAGATGATGATCGTCGTGTCCCGGTCGCTTCCGTTCAGTCCGCGCTGCGTTGCGTATACCACAAGCTTTGCCTGGTGGCCTGTCCCGGCAGCCGTAGCCGTGTAGCCGACCCGGATCGCCGTCGAACCGTTCGCCGGAACCTGTCCGGGCGTCGGCGTCACGAGGGCGAATTGCGCGACGTCGGCGGGCGTACCGATAATCTCTGCGCTCGGCAGCAGATCCAGACAGAGAGCCCCTTTCAGCGAAACCGGAAATGCGACCGTATCGCTGAGACCGGGGCAAAGGGGAAGAAACTCTCCCTCGGAGACCGTCAGCTCGCTCGGCAGACCCGGGACGAAGATGCAGAGCGTGTCCCGGATAATCGTCTGGCCGCCGTTAGCCTCCACGACAACCGGGACCCGGTAGGTGGTGTCGAACAGACGGGGGAGTGCGAAGAAGGTGAGCGTGGCCACACCGGTCGTTCCGGCGTTCAGCGTTGAAGGGATAACCCCTCCGGTGTTTGAACCTGCCTTCAGTCCGGTCGGCAGGTTCTCGATCCGGATCGCCGCCCCGTCAAGTTGCGGTGCCGTGTCGTTGGTCAGCAGAAAAAGAGCCTGCAACGAGTCCGGATTGTAGGGGTGAAACGTGCCGTCGGCGCAGTTCCGCTGGGCGACCGTGTCGAACGCCAGACAGCCGCTCCCGCTTCCGCCGCCGAGACCTCCTCCACCGAGACCGACTCCTCCCCATCCTCCCTGACCGAAGGTAACGTTCAGCGAGTCGACCAGACCGATCTCCGTCGATGCCCGCACGCGGCGCTCTCCCGGCGTCATCTCTTCCTCTTCCCAGAGAAGAAGAATCGAGCTGTCGGTGTAGCCGGTGTTGATCGCCCGTCGCTCGTTCCACTGCGCCAGAGCCAGTCCCGGCGCGTTGACCGCCGTGTTGTCCTTCCAGTTTCCGAAGAGAAAGAAATCGGGCGTGATAAGGCCGTCGGCGTTCAGATTCCCCCGGGCCGTCAATCCGGGTTGCAGAGGGCTCCCCTCAAGACCAAGCCAGAACGGAGGCATACCGGGGGGCGTCCCCTGTTCGAACTCGGTTTCGGTCGTCTCGTAGCCGAAAGCCGAGATGATCGGTGCCCGGTCGTTGTCTCCGATCTTCGTGTCGATCAGCAGCAGAACGCCGATCCGTCGCACTTTCCCCGACGTGTTGTGGACCTCGGCCGAGATGCGGATGAACCCTCCGCTCGGACGTTTGACCGGTTCCATCCAGAGGCGAAACCGGATCGTATCGTTGTCCGGCATGATCCCGTACATCAGGGCGTTGATCCGGGGCGTCCCGGCCAGCGTGTCGCGGAAGGTCGTCTCCACCGTCAGCGGGTTCGGCGGCGGCGATTGCCGTGTTGTCGGGTCAAGCTCGTAGGGGAGCTGGAAGATCACGTCATCCACCTTGAAGTGAACGTGCGACGTGTAGTTGACCGGGCGTCCGCCGGAGCCGTCTTCCTGATAGATCAGCGTCTTGTCCTCGCCGGTATACTTCGTCGTCACCGAGAAGTGCCCGTTCGTCAGGAGCGTCGCCGTCAGGTTGTAAGGGGGGAGGACGTCGACGATGCTCAGACTCGATTGGCCGAGCAGTACCGTTGCCGGAAGAAAGAATGTGAAGACAAGACAGAGCGACCGGAGAATGCCGTGCGGCATCCGTCCGTTTAGCTTCGCTTCGGCAACCGGGCGGGACATATCAAACAGCATGATGTTCCTGTTCATAATCTGTGTGTTCTCTGCAGTCTTTATCTTCATATTCCCTCGACCGGCGTAGCGATCTCCACGATCACCGTCCGGTTGTACATCCGTCCTTCCGGCAGATCATTGTTGTAGATGAATGTCTCTCCGGCCCCTTCGGTCCGGAGCTTCTCCGGAATGATGCGGGACTGAATGTCTCTGCTGGTGGCGGCCGCCCGCTTTTCGGAGAGGGTCCGGTTGTAGCCCTCCTCGCCGATCCTGTCGGTCAGTCCGGTGATCGTTACCGCCGAGTTTGTTCTCATCCGGTTGCGGATCACCTCGATCGCATCGTTGTTGAAGTCGCTGATCTTCGGCGTGTCGAAGTCGAAGAAGATCAGGCTGTAGCGTTCGATCAGCGAATCGCGGACGATCTCCCCGGAGTAGCGGCGCGAGCTGAATGTTCGCCGGACCGGGATGTCCCGCTTCGCCCGGATCGACTTCCCGTCACGGGTCGTCGCAATCATCTCCGCAGTCAGCGTTCCGGAAGTCGATCCGCGCGGCGCCAGATCATCGATCATCTCCGGCGAAAGATTCCAGAGCAGTTCCCGCTCCGGACTTCCGGTCCCGGCGGTTCGCCAGAGTTCCTTCCCTTCAGCCGATGTGATCGTCAGTCGCCAGTCGGCAATGGCTTCGCCGAACTGCGCTTCGGGGGAGATCACCACGGCCTCCGGCTCCAGCCGGATACCGCCGATCTTCCTGACGACCGGGGCCAGGATGCGGGAGTCGTTCGAGCCGATCTCCGCCCGGCGGTTCTCCTCCTTGCCGTCGGCTACCGAGCGGTTCGATATTTCCTGCGGGAGAACCCTGCTCTTCAGCGCAATCCGTTCCGGGTTGATCCCCCACGTTCCGGTCAGATACTCCTTCACCACCCGGGCACGGGCCGCCGAGAGAGGATCGGCCCCCTCGGTGTCGTCCAGCGGTTCGCGGCATCCGGTGACGGTGATCGTCGACTCCGGATAGCGGCGCATTCTGCTTCCGATGATGTTCAGCAGATCGTGATAGACCCCGAGCGTCGAGTCGTTCACTCCCTCCTCGCTGAACGTACCGGTGCCGGAAGCGTTCAGTCTGTGATAGCGTGCCGGAATCGTCGAGGAGTTCGGTTCAAAGAAGACGTAGGGGAGGAGAGGGATCAGGTCGGTCCCCCGCTCCTCGGCAATCGACACCTCGGCATAGTTGAGCCGGACGCCGTTCTGCTGATTGAACGTCTCCATCGTCAGCAGCGGTTGCGGATCGGGGAGGTCGGGTGGAGCGATGCGGATCGTGTCCGGCTTCGGATTTCTCTCGCCCCCAAGTGCATACTGCAGGCCGAGTCCGGCCCGGATCGCGTGGACGCTCCAGTCGAAGGAAGAGAGGACGCTCGTCAGTCCGAAAGAGAAACCGGCCTCCGGCGTCAGCATCAGGCGGTCGTTCAGAGGAATCTCTCCTCCAAGCATCCCGGTTGCCGCCAGCCTGAACTGACGGTTTGTGTTCAGCGTCCCCTGTTCGTCGAAATTCCCGGCGATGATGTTTCTGGCGGCGTCTCCGTTGAGAAAGGTGACCCCCTGCGGAGAGATGATCCGCTCCTCCTGCTCGTAGGCCGCCCGCGCATTGTACCCGACCGACGGACCGACGGCGAGGTAGAAGGGAGAGGCGAAATTCCACTTTACCAGGATGTCGGCCATCACGTAGTCCAGCGCCGTCTCCAGCGTGTGCTCGGTCTCCAGCGGCACCACCGTCTGCTCGTCGACGGCGATCCGGGTCGGGTTCGGATTCGGTGTGGTGAAGTCCCCGTCCCCCTGCCAGTAGTAGAAGCGCGGGGAGAGGGAGAAGCTCCGGCCGAGCGGAAACTCCGCCAGATATCCCGCCCCCCAGCCGATGGTTCTTGCTTCGTCGAACGTGCCGCATTCAAGGATGCCGTCATACGAAGTGAAGTCCCCCCGGTGCAGGTTCATCGTCCCCCAGCCGATCAGACCGATCGAGATCGGACGGGCCTCGTCCGGTCGGTCGGGGGCCGGTGGATCGGTCTGGGCGGATACCGTGCCCCGTATGGTTGCGAAAGCCAGAAGGAGAATCGCGGTCCGCAGAAACATCGTCGTCATGTCTGTTCTCTTTTCGTCGTTGTGGCGTTTGGATATGCTGTCCTTTTCTGATCTGCCCGTTGTCTCTCTTCGTCGGGATTCTATCCGTCCGAAGGTGTCGTTACTGCACGATAACCGACGTCGATCCCACGATCTTCTCACCGGCTCGCCCCTGAAGGAAGTAGAAACCGGGAGTGACCGGACCGAGATCGATCGTCAGTGTGTGGGTGTTGTTCAGGCGGTCGGTCGGTCGGTACTCTCCCACGCGATTCCCCGCCGCATCGATCATCTCGATGATGATTTCCCCCATTTCATCTTCCGGCGTGACCACGACTACGGTGAGCGACTCGGATGCCGGTTTTGGTGAGGCGAAGAGGAGAGAGACCTTGCCGGAGCGGACGAAGCCTCCGTCTCCCCAGCAGGGGGGAAGGGTCAGAAGCGTCCCCTCGCCCGGACTCAGACAGAAGCCGCTTTCGCTCTCTCCCTGAAGTCGCAGGAGCGTCCGGCGCGTATCCCCCCGTAGTATCTCGCACTCGATGCCGAAGGCCGGTCCGTCAGCCACAAGCCCCACCCCCGTCCAGCCGACCGCAACCTCTCCTTCTCCCTTGCCGACGATGTCGAACGTCGTCCTCGCCGGATCGATTCCGGGTCCGCCGTTCAGCGCCACAACATCCAGCGGCAGGATCAGCGAAGGGTCGTAGAAGAATTGCAGCAGGGCCTCATCGATGGTGTTCCCGACGCCGAGTCCTTCCATGTAGACCGGAACGATCACCCTTGTGCCGATGCTCCCTTCGGTGTCGAGGGGACGGAAGCGGGCTGAGGGGAGAGCTTCGCCGCCGACCGGGATGATGAGATCCCCACGACTGTTCCGCACGATCAGTTGACCGTTCAGAGTCCCCTCGGTCTGCGGTGCGTAACTGACGCTCAGGCGAACGTAACGGCGCGGGCCGAGTGTGGTCGGTGCGAAACCGGAGAGCGCCAGGACATCCGGCGGAGTCAGTTCAGCCGAGTAGAGTTCCACCGTGTCGAATCCTCCCGGGTTCTCAAGCACCAGCGTCTGCGTCACCGTGTCGCCGATGCAGACCGGACCGAAGTCGAGATCGGATTGCGAGACGGCGAGGTAGCGGGAACGGGCGACGAAGCAGAGGGTGGCGGCTGCCGCCGTGTCTCCGTTGTTCGGGAAGTTCACCGTCACGCTCTCGCGCGATTCCCGCGCCGGGGAGAAGATGATCTCGATGGTTCGGGATTCCCCCGGCAACAGATCGAGCGGAAAGACGGACGGATCGGCAAGCCGGAAGAGTCCGGCGACGCTCTGCGTCAGCGTTGGAAGGGTGAGCCGGACCAGGCTGTCCCCCGGATTTTCCAGGCGGATGAAGCCGGAGATTTCGGCGTCGGGGACAAAGATGACGGTATCGCATTCCGAGGTAATCGTCGATGCGGTAACGTAGCGCCGGACCCCGTGGGCGATCACCTGTGCCGGATATGCTTTATCGGCCAGATGAATGACCGCCGTTCCGGTTTCGGTCCCACGGGCGTTCGGGACGAATTCAAGGCAGACCAGAAGGGAATCTCCCGGAGGAATCGCCGCACGCCCTTTCGGCGAGACGAGTCGGAAGATGCCGACCTGTTCGATCGTCAGCCCGTCGACGTAGTGCATCTTGAGGAGGCCGCGCGATTAGGCATCGAGGGCCGCGAACGCCTGCTGTACGGCGACCGAGACCGCGGCGACGTAGACCTGCTTCAGGTAGCCGAGCTCGGGATC
>CBFGQN010000005.1:0-21846 GCA_965650895.1 uncultured Ignavibacteria bacterium
CACGATGGAACGCCGATACGGTTGATCAGGACAAGAGAGCTTCTGGAACACTACAGTCCCGGCGGCTATGATTACTACTGGGTGATGGTCGACGAGGGAGAGAACTACGATGCGAACCTCTACAGCCGGATCATGGCGCTGGACACGGCGGCGATAGCGCAGCGGTATCGCCACACCGGAAGACTGATCCTTCGCGACAACCCCTACGCCCTACACCGGCTCGACACGCTGCGGATCCCGGTCCATCACGATATGATCTTCAACGGGAGTATCCGGTGGCATGAAGAGGAGGGGACGGAGGACTGACCCCGGACAGGGGACAAGAAAACGCAACGCCCGGAGCTTTCGGCAAAGCTCCGGGCGTTGCGTTTTCTTGTGGACCGGTCAATCCCTACCGATCCGCACCGGTCACCCCCTGCCCTCCGGAATCACCAGCTCCTGCCCCGGCTGAATCCTGTCCGGATCGCTCAGCTTCTCCCGGTTGGCATAGAAGATGCGCATGTACTCGTTCGGGTCTCCGTAATATTTCTCGCTGATCGCCGAGAGCGTATCCCCGGACTGCACGGTGTACTTCTTCCCGTTTTGCCGGGCATTGACTTCGTCAAGCCCCGAATCCACCGAGATGTCGGCGGTCAGATCACTGTAGTCCGCATCGACCAGCTTGATCTGGTCCCACACTCGATCCTTTGCCTCCTCCGAAGGGGCCGTCCCCTTGATGAAGAGTTTTCCCTCCTGCACATGCAGATTCTGCAACTGCACGTTCCGCTGCTCGATAACGCCGAGTACCGTTCGGTATTTCTCCTTCAGCCTGTTGAACCGCTCCTCCTCCCCATCCGATTTCCCGGCCTCTTTTCCGAATACTCTGTCAAAAATACCCATAGTTGTCCATCTCCTTCGTAAATACAGAATCTCGTCGCAGAGTTCCACTAACTCCTCTCCGTCGGAATTCGTTCCCTCGTCCGCCCCTTAATTCCGGCGCCCGCTCAGCAGCAGACCGACCAGGACCACAACACCGCATCCGATCACATTGTACCAGAGATAGCTGACGCTCAGGTCGGCAGCCAGGGGATGGAGCGCACCGCTTCCGGTCCACGACTCCCACGTACCGGCCAGCCACTCCAGGTTGTTCAGCAGGGCGATGGTGAGGATGCCGACCAGAAGCCCCCAGAAGGCCCCCCGGGCCGTCGCCCGTCTGATTCCGATCGCCAGGACAAAGACGCCGAGAAGCGATCCGTAAAAGAAGGAGCCGAAGGTGTTGACCACTTCGATCAGCGATCCGAGATTTGCGGCGAACAGAGCGACAACACAGGCGAAGATGCCCCAGCCGAGCGTGAAGAGACGGGAGACCCGCAGATAATGCTCGTCGCTTTCGTCCGGTCTGAAGTGCCTGCGGTAGAAGTCGATCACCGTTGCGGTGGAGAGGGCGTTCAGTTCCGAGGAGATCGAGGACATCGCCGCGGCGAAGATGGCGGCGATGAACAGGCCGATCACGCCGATCGGCAGCCGGGTCGTCACGAAATTCGGGAAGACGAAGTTGATGTCGTTGTAGCCCCCTTCGCCGACCATCCCCAACGCCTCTTTCCGAACCGACTTCATCTCATCGTTTGCCGCAATGTAGTCGGCCCGGGCGGTCTCCTGCGTTACCGGATCACTTGCAAACGCCTCGGCCGCCCCCTGTCTGGCCCGGAAGGCTTCGGCATATTTCCCCCTCAACTCCTCGAACTCCTCCGGATGCTCCGCCGCCAGTCGTTCCTCCTGCACCGGATCGAAGACCATCGGCGGCTGCACGTAGTGGTAGTAGACGAAGACCATGACGCCGATCAGCAGGATACCGAACTGGAGCGGCACCTTCAGGACGGCGTTCATCATCAGCGACCGACGCCCTTCATCGACCGACTTTGCGGTCAGATAGCGCTGCACCTGACTCTGGTCACACCCGAAGTAGCTGAGCATCAGGAAGAGTCCGCCGATCAGTCCGGACCAGAGCGTGTACTTCTCGTCCCAGTCGAACTGCAGATCGATTGCCTGCGTCCGCCCGGTGATCCCGGCCGTCCTGAGTGCGTCGCCGAATCCGACACCGTCGGGAAGGGCATTCAGAATAATGATAAAGACCACCGTCAACGCCGTGCCGACCACCACCATCTGGCGGACATCGGTCCAGGTGACCGCACGGACGCCGCCGAACATCGTGTAGACCGTTGTGGTCAGTCCCATGGCGAAGACCGTCAGCCAGAGGGGCCACCCGATAATCGAGGAGAGGACGATGGCCGGGGCCGAGATGATCACGCCGACGCCGAGACAGCGGGAGACAAGGAAGAAGAAGCTGGTGAGCGAGCGGGTCCGGGCGTCGAAACGCTGCTCCAGATATTCATAGGCCGTATAGACCTTTGCCTTGTTGAAGAACGGGACCACCGTCATCGAGAGAATGATCATGGCCAGAGGAAGGCCCAGATAGAACTGGACGAATCGCATCCCGTCATCGAACGCCTGTCCGGTGGTGCCGATCAGCGTGATGGCGCTCATCTGCGTGGCCATCACCGAGAGACCGACCGCCCACCAGGGCATCGAGCGGCTCGCCAGCAGATAGTCCTCCAGCCCGCCCCGGTTCTTTCCGTAGCGCGCCCCGCTCCAGACGATCCAGGCGAGGTATATCAGAACAATGCTCCAGTCAATCCAGCTCACGGGAATTTTGATTTGCGATTGGCGAATGTCGATTTGCGAATGGACGGGAGGAACTTACGAGGAAAATCGGGAAGGAGGGAGACGAGGGGGACTGAGGACGAAGGGGACTGGGGATGGCGATTGACGATTTCCGATTTGCGAATATATGGTAGCCGTCGGCTTCACGCCGACGCCGGGAGACCCGGAGGGTGACGAGAAATCCGGTGCAGAGTCGAAGCCAAGACGTTGAATGGTTGATAGTTCAATAGTTGAATAGTCACGTATCGGAAAGCGCGGTAGCCGTCGCCTTCACGCCGACGCCGGGAGACCCGGAGGGTGACGAGAAATCCGGTGCAGAGTCGAAGCCAAGACGTTGAATGGTTGATAGTTCAATAGCTGAATAGTCACGTATCGGAAAGCGCGGTAGCCGTCGGCTTCACGCCGACGCCGGGGCAAACGCTTTTGCACCATGCTGCATTGCAAGCCGGTCGGCTTTACTCCGTAAAGCGGGAAGAGAAGAGCATCAGCAGAAGAATCAGCAATCCTGTGTAGAGGAGGATGCCGAGATAGATGCGGAACCAGTTGGTTGAAGAATTTCCCTGTTCGGATATATCGACCATGATCAAACTCCGTTGATTTTTTTGTTCCCTCACCTCTTCTACTGCGCTGCCTGGTCTCCGGCAAACGGCATGGATAACGCCGACCGCTTCGAGGGCACCGGGTTCGTCCGTTTCGGTCAACCTGCACTACGCATATTCCGTTCCCACAGAGCGTTGCACCCCGAACCCTCGCGCTCCGTCCAGAGCCGCAGATCGCAGTTCCTCCAGCTCATCGTGGTCCGGCATCATCTCCGCTCCGCCGGAGAGGATCTCCAGCGCGTGAGTGTAATCTCCTTCGCGGATCAGCATCCGTCCGAGCGTCAGAACCACCCGCAGGAAATCATCCTCGAACTCCCGGCGCAGGTTCTCGAAAAGATCCTCATAGAGTCCGGGGAAGGGGACATCGCCGCCGGAAATCTCGAAGACGTTCCGGACCAGATCGACACCTCGGGTCAACAACCCCTTGCGGATCAGACCGTCGGCCTCGGTCAGCAACTCCCGCGCCTCGATCAGATCCACCCGCACAAGCTCCCGGTTCAGTCGCGGCGTCTCCCCGTCGGTCAGCACGACATCCTGCCCGATCGCCTCGCGCAACCTCAGGACCGCCATATTCATCCCCCGCCGCGCCCGGTCAGGATCGTCCTCGATTCCGGAGGCAAGCGTGACGAAGGCGTTTCGCGTCAGCCGAACTTTCAGGATTGCATCGGCAACCAGAAGTCCCAGCATCAGATGGTTCCGTCCCCCCCGCAACCGTTCCGGTTCTCCCCCCGGATGCCGGAACGTGATCGTTCCCAGCATCGTGACCTCCACACGCCGGTCCTCTCCTTCAATCGGAAGAGTTTCCTCTCCCGAACCGCCGAACTTCTCTCTCCACACTCCCTCCCGTTCAGGTGAAAGGAAACGTGCGAAGTTCCCGAAGAACCAGCTCCCGGCTTTGATCATATCCCGCTCGGAAAGCCACGCAAGCGTCGTCTCGACAGTTGTCTCCCCCCGTTGCTTCCAGTCGGCATCGACCGTCAGGAAGGCTCTTCTCTCAAGTTCACACACCAGCGCGAGGGCGGCCTGGAAGGCGAGAACCCGATAGCGCCGGAGAATCGGCTCGGCAAGAAATGCATGCAGTTCCTTCAACTCCTCTGCCGAAGGTGGACGATTTTCAAGCAACGCACGGACGATCGGAATCAACACGTCCAGATCGGCATCCGGATCGTCGATGTCGACGCTCTCCGGTCCGGCCGACGGACGGACAAGCTCGGCTCCGCGCAGTCCGTCAAGCGTCGGCAGCGTCAGGAGGATCCGGGCGATCAGCGGATCATTCCCTTCGTCCACTCCCAACGCCTCATGCAATCGCCGGACGTCATCGAACCGTCCGTTTATCACGCTCAGGGCGGCCAGATTCCGGCCCACGTGCTCCCGACGCCGGTCCTGCACTGCCGGCTCGACGGTCGGATCGATGAAGGCCTCATCCACCTTCGCCAGAACCGTCTCCAGCGGGATATCTCCGGCAATCAGAGCTTCGGATTCGTAGATGATGCAGGAGGCGACCGTCCGCAGCAGTCCGATATCCCGCAGAATCGGACGATACTTTGCGATCAGCTCCAGCGCCTCGCGATTCCATCCGGTCTCCAGTTGAAATGCGATCTCCCGAATATAGTAGTGAGGTCTGGTCGCCCTCTTCCGTTGCAGTTCTTCCAGCAATTCCCGCTTCCGCTGCAACTCCTCGAGCGTTGTAAAGGATGAGAGAAGATAGAAACCGAAGTCGTGCAACCACTCGCGGTAGACCTCCGGATCTCCCCCGCTCTGCTCGGCGGCCAGACGGCAGGCATTCTCCACATACTGAAGATCCCTCAGGTAGAACCCGAAGATATAGGCACAGGAACCGATGGTCCGGAGGAAGAAGCGGTACTCGCCGCTCATTCTCAGAGCCGGATACCGTCCCACAAGGCTCTCCACACGTTCGATCAGTCGGGAACAGCGGGAACGATCGCGGCGGGATGCGTAACGGAAGAGATGAAGATGGCTTCGGATATGAAGGGCAAGCATCTCCTCATCTCCGGTCTCCAGTCCCGCACGTGTCTCCTCCAGAAGCCGGGTGGAAAGCTCAAGATATTCCTCCGATTCGTCCTCCCTTCCCAGAAGCGTCAATCGTGTGGCGAGAATATGGAGTTGCAGTCGCCGGTTCATCTCCTCATCCCCGGTCCTCTCCACAACTTTCGTACTGATCCGTTCGATGATCTCCCAGATCCCGGAGGCGAGCTTCCAGTCGGCCGAGCGATCGATCCGGTTTGCGATGATGATCGTCTTCTCCACCACCTGAAACAGAAGATCGGTGGAGATATCCTCCACCGAATCCCCTTCCAGCATGAGGAACGGAGTGACCGAGTAGAACGGGACATCCGACGCAATCATCTGCAGCAGGGGAAGAGACAGAGGTTCCTCCCGTTCGAGCAACGTCCGGTGGAGAAGAGAGTGGGCGAAGGCGAAGGGGAGACCGCGCACTGCCGGATCGCGCAGCGAAGCGACCGCTGCGGTCGAGCGGACGAGAACACCTTTGAAGAGAAGATGGGAGATCATCCGGTCGGCATCCCCGATCAGGAACCGTGCCCCCTCCGGCGAGAACGTCTCACCCAGCCGGGCAAGCCGAACGGCCGCAAGACGCTCCTCCTCGCTCAGGTGAGAGGCCATCCCCTCGGTCAGGCGCCGGGCACTCCGCTCGGCCATCTCTCTGAACGTCCCGGAATCGACCGTCACGCCCCACTCATCGCCGTCATCGCTGAGAACTCCGGCATTGATCGCCCCGCGAAGGGCCGAACGGAAGGCAAGGGGATTGCCGAGCGTCGCCTCCTGAAGAATCTGCAGAACTGCCGGATCGGCCGTCGTGCCGAACAGATCATCCCAGAGCCGTCGGAGATCTCCGTCGTCGAGCGGGGGGAGATGGATCTCCTCGATCAGGTAGGCCTCGAACGCCCCCCGGGCGGTCAT
Source organism: uncultured Ignavibacteria bacterium (assembly GCA_965650895.1). Lineage (GTDB taxonomy): Bacteria > Bacteroidota > Ignavibacteria > OLB7 > OLB7 > JAGWAZ01. The sequence continues at coordinate 6,240 of CBFGQN010000005.1, forward strand.
CTCCGCAGGACGGGCGGCGACCAGCAGGACGAGAGGTTCTTCGGCGAGAGCCTCGACAAACAGACCGAACTCACGGACGCCGGCCCCTTCCAGAAGGTGGGCATCTTCCACCACCAGCACGGTCTTGCGGAGTCGGCAGAGACGCCTGACCGCCCCGATTACCGAGGGGAGCGTCGGGTCCGGCTCTTCGCGCAGAAGCGGGCCGACCGAAGGAGAACTCCAGAGAGCAACGGCCAGAAGCGGAGCCGGAGCCACGGCACTGTCCGGACGGAGTTTTGTGTGGATGATCAGAAGTCCTTCGGATTCCATCCGGAGGATCGATTCTTCCACCAGGCGACTCTTTCCCGAACCTGCCTCGCCGCTCAACAGCAACGCGCGCAATTCGGAGGATTCCCCCCTGCCGCGGGCAAACTCCAGAATGCGCCCGGTCTCTTTCTCCCGTCCGACGAAGGGGAGAAGACCGTGATTCAGAAAATCAACAACAGATGTACGCATGGTCGTATCGACATCAAACGTGACGGTGACGGATGTTCCCCGACAGGGCAAAACTTTTCCCGGGGTTCCGGATATTCTTCGGCAGAGGCAACGGTTTCTCCGACGGGGGCAAAGGTTTTTGCCCCCTGCGGCCCTCACTTATTCACTCTCACACTCTATGAACTCTATACACTCTACGAACTCTATGAACTCTATGAACTCTCCAAACTCTCACTCCCCTTCATCTCCACCCAACCCGAATCGGCATACTTTCCCAGTCTCACAAGGGCAGTCTTCAGCAATTCGCCGATCTCCTCATCTTCCGGCAATATAGCAAAGGCCTTCCCCAGCAATTCTTCGGCCGCCTCGTTATCCTCCACTTCCAGCAGTTTCTCTCCGACGGAGACAACGGTATTCCGCAGACCGGTCTCGAACTGCTCACGCAGTTCCTCGAACAGATCGGCATAGAGTCCGGGAAACGGAACCCTGCCGCTCCAGAGGTTCAACGTCTTCGCCAGCTCTTCCCGCGCCGGGCGGAGTTCTCCCCTGCGCAGGAGCTTTCGTGAGAGCCGGAGGAAATCGTAGGCGTCGAGAAGATCGACCGAGACATCCTCCGGATTCAGCCGGGGCGTCTCTCCGTCGGTCAGGATCGCCTCCTTCCCCAGCACCTCGCGCAGCCGGAGGACGGCAACGTTCATCGACCGCCGGGCACGATCCGGGTCGCTCTCGTCTCCGGTCGCCAGCGCGATGAAGTCGATCCGTTCCATCGGTTCCCGCAGGAGCAGATCGGCCACAAGCGTCCCGAGCAGTGCCTGATTCCGTCCTCCCCGAAGTCTGACCGGCTCCTCCCCCCGCCTGCGGCAGGTAATCGTGCCGAACATTCCAATCCTGAGTCGGGTCTCCCTCTCGGGGATCGCGGCGGACTGTACGGGGGGATGATCTCCGGTCGGCTTTTCCCAGCCTTCACGTTCCCGAGGCTGAAGGAATCGTTTTCCCCGCGCCAGAAATCGGGGAAGAGGGACAACGAGACTGCGTTCGGCAAGCCACTCCAGTCCGGCAAGAACGGCAGGACGAAGAAAGTCCTCAATGAATTCCGCAGGGAAGTCTCGCCCCTGCCGCACTTCCCATTCGGCAACGACAAGGATGGCCGAGACTGCCGAGAGATCGGTCAGCTTGATCGGTCTGATCCGCGTCGTCCGGACAATTCCGTCCAGCGTTTCCGGAGAGATCCCCCCGCCGCGATCGGCCTCCTCCACCATTCGGCAAAGGGCCGCTTCATCTTCGCTGAAGAACTCCTCCCCTTCACTCCAGAGCGGACCGGGACGTTCCCCTTTGAACCACATCATCACCCTGTCGAAGAGTCCCAGCGTCTCGACCGGAATATCGTAGTCGGCGACCAGGCGAGCGGCCTGCTCTTCACGACCGCAGAGGATCAGCGCGGAGACCGGAATACGAAGACGATCCAGCAACGCCTCCCGATCCGCTTCCCTCGGGAGCGAACGCTCAAGCGAGGCAACGCTCTTCTCCATCTCCTCCCCCCACTCCCCCAGCATGATCCGTGCGGAGAGCCTCAGGCAGACCGTGCTCATATAATTGAGCCAGACCGACGTTTCTCTGTAGTGTGTTTCCAGGCCCTCCTCCCGACCGATCATCTCCACGATCCGTCCGGTCCAGTAGAGATAATCGAGCGTCCAGGGACGGTGGACGAGGTTTCCTCCGTCAAGTCGGTCAAGTTCCCGGCGGACCTCTTCCCGGCGCTCCAGTTCCTCTTCCGATTCCCACGAGAGGAGGAGATAGGAGCCGATATTCTTCAGGGCATAGGCTGCAATCTCCGGAGCGTAGCGCTCCGACCGTCGGATATCCTCAAGCTCGACTTCGATTCTTCTCTGCCGTTCCCTGTTCAGCGTGGCCGCCGCGTGATGGTTCATCTCCCGAATGAAGTCGATATAGGGGATTGTGTACCGCAGATCGGGGAAGCGTTTCAGGTGTTCCTCCACCATCTCCTGCACACCCCAGTGTCTCTCATCCTTTTGCTGGAAGAGAATCCCCTGCCGGTAGGTCAACGCGTAGAGATAATCTTCAGGATAGCCGAGCGAAGCGAGTTGACGGGAGAGTTCCAGATACTGTTCGACGATCTCGATATAATCGTCCGGAGAGGATCGGCGGCGCAACAGGCGAATGTGGTATTTCAGCAGACCGGCCTCGCTCAGAAGACGTTCTTCCGCCGAGGACCACTCCCCCCCCTCCAGCAATCTCCCGGCCGCACGATGCACCGTCAGCGCATAGGTCCAGTCGCTCGTCTCGTTCAGGTACTGAGCAATCCGGTTCAGCGAATCGATCGTGGCGGCGGCCCGTTCCGGATCGACGGCGTGAAGACCGGGGGACTGCGCGACGAGATCGTATGGCGTGACCGCATAGAGGGGAACCCGTTCTTCCAGAAGAGAGACCAGCAGGTTCGGGTCGATCTCCCCCCGTTCCAGCAACGGACCGTGCAGCAGCGAATGGGAGAAGGCCAGAGGGGGTGCCGCACTTTTTCTCCCGTTCAGTGGAACAACGGCTTCCGCAGCACTGACCAGGATTCCGTCCTTCATAAATTTTTCCACCATCTCTTCCCCCTCCTCTCCAAGAAGCAGCCGGACTCCTTCAACCGAGAAGGACTCGCCGAGAGCCGCCAGAAGGCAGAGCGCTCCTTGTTCTTCAGCGTTCAGGTGGGCAATCATTCCGGCAGTCATCCGCTCGGCGCTCCGCTCGACGACATCGGCAAAGGCTTCGCCGGAGATGCTGACGTCTCCCCCCTCCAGCGGAAGAAGAGCACCGCTGTTGATCCCCCCACGTATGGCCGACCGGACGGCCAGAGGGTTTCCGAGCGTCGCCCGCATCAGCACGTCCAGAATCTCATCCGCCGGAGGGGTACCGAAGAGTTCCCGCCAGAGAGCCGCAACTCCCCGGCGACTCAGGCTGTTCAGATCCAGTTCAAGCCGGAGGAAGGGGAGCAGAAGCGCACGAATATCCGGTCCGGAGTGGCGCGAAGCGCAGAGAAGTCTGATCGGTTCGTCGGCCAACTGCTCCAGCAACATCCCGAACTCCCGGGCGGCCGTCCCCCCCAACAGATGAACATCCTCGATCACCAGGAGCGTCCGGCGCAGACTCGCCACCCGCTTCAGTCCGGCAACCACCGAGGGGAGTGTCGGCTCCGGTTCGGCCTTCAGCAGTCTTCCGGCCGAGTCCGACCCCCAGAGTGCCGGCGCCAGGAGTGCGCCGATCGAGGCGATCCCCTCCGGACGAAGCTTTGCGTGGACCGTCGCCCCTCCACGGGGACTGATGTGGGGCAATGCCTCCTCGATCAGCCGGCTTTTTCCGCAGCCGGCCTCCCCGACAACCAGCCCGGCCTGAAGTCCGTCCCCCTCCTCCCCGTCGAACTGAAACGACAGGATCGCATCGACCTCTTCGGTCCGACCGGCAAAGGGGAGCCTCCCTCCGGCAAGGAAATGTTCAAGAGAAGTCATGGATGAGACGGATAACGTTTTCAGTTCGACAACCCGATTCTGCAATGGACAGGCAATCCCCTTTTTATTCCGGAAATCAGGATGAAGTCACCCGATCTCCTTCCCGTAGGCACACGCCGCCGGTTTCGTAATCACCCTCCCCCATATTGAAAGCAGGTGAGAAAATCACGTTTTCAATCAACACGCCACAGACCTGACAGGGGTCTGCGACATCGGAACATCAACAGAAGATGACATCAGGAAACCATGGAACAGGCCACCGGTTCCGCAATTCCGGCCCGAACGGAACGGGGCATCCGGGACGCAACGGCATCGGCGGCGCACAATGTCCGGTCTGCCGCGCCTGGACGTACGACGACGATCTGTTCTGCGCCTGCTGCGGAACTCCGCTGACCGAAGGGGGCATCCGCTCCCGCCACCCCGTTTCGATCTACTGCACCCAGTGCGGCATATCACTGGAAGATCCTGCAGTCCATCCCTATGCCGCTCTCAACATACGGAAAGAGAAGCATCCGCCGGACGGGGACAAAGAAGAAGAAAGTGTAGTCGAGGAAACGGGCCGGGAGAGTCGACCGGATCCCGAATCGTAATCGATCGCCGATAGATTGAATCCGTCTCCGGTTCCCGATTTCCGGAGAGGAAAAAAGACGGAGTATAACAAGCAGTGCAGACACCAAGAACAGGCCGAAGAACGGCAGGAACAAAAAGCACCATGAGACGCATCGCCGAACAATCACGCTCCATTCTCCTTTACCTCCTTTTCATCTTCCCGGCAGTCCCCCTTTCACTGTCGGCCCAGGAGGGGGAGAGTGCTGAAGAGTCTTCTCCGGTTACCTTTCACGGCAGCGCGACCCTCGGCGGTGATTTCTACTCGTATTCGGCTCCGGAAGATTTCACGCCCCGCTATCCCGGTTCGCTCCTGCGACTCGTCTTCCGGGCCGAACTCGAAGTCGGCGACATCTTCTCCCTCCCGATCAATATTATGGTCTCCTCGGACGAAACGGGAGTGGTCACCCCGCTGACCGGTTCCCCGAGCGTCGGACAGTTTCTGCAGAACCAGATGAACACGATCTCGATCGCTCCGCGCATCGGCTGGGCACAATTCTTTCTGGGAAGTCATGTTCCCGAACAGACCGGCATGGCATTCGACGGATCGCAGATTTTCGGCGGCGGAATCGGGGTTCGTCCCGGGAAATTCCGCCTCTCGGCCTCGGCCGGCGTCTCGCAGCGGGGAGTGGAAGTCGATACGGCCCGGGGAATCCGGGGAGCCTTTCTGCAGAAGGCGTTTGCCGGACGAATCGGATACGGCGATGAGGGGGGAGAGGAGGTCGGCTTTGCACTGAGCTTCGGACGGATTCAGGACGATACGAACTCGATCCGGTCGCTCACCACCGTTCACATGCTGGAAATTCCCGATACCGGTTCCTTCTCCAAAACCATCCCGATCATCGAGCGGCACGAGCTGATGCCGACCCCTGTGGAGGGAAATTCGGCTTCGGCCAGACTCTACATTCCGATCATTCCGGGTCTCTCGGTCAGCGGCGAGGCGGCTCTCAGCAACTACACGCGGGACATGTCGGCCGAGCCGATCGACGAGGAGATACCGCTGCTGGAGGATATCATGACGCAACGGATCGGCTCCCGCCTGGACTATGCACTGAACGCCTCCCTCGCCTTCAATCGTCCGACCTTCGGCGTGACGGCAAAGGCCGCCTATCTCGGTCCCGGCTTCGTCACGCTCGGCAACCCTTACACCCAGTCGGACAGGAAGGAGTTCACCCTGAATCCCCGGGTCTCGCTTCTCGGCCACAGACTGAACATCAGCGGCTCGATAGGACATCGGACGAACAACCTCTCCGGCACGCTGGCCGACAGAACGACGCAGATCATCGGAGGGGCGAACGTGACCGCACAGATCACCGAGAGCCTGAGCCTGGACGCCGGATACAACAACATGGGGATCAGCAGCAACAACCGCACGGATACGTTCCGGCTGAACAACAACACCGAGTCGCTGACCTTCTCTCCCACGTATGTCCTGGCGGGAGGATCGGCCCCGCACATCCTTGCGGTCCAGTTCGGACTGGACCGGTACCGGGACAACAATGCGGTCTTCGGAACCGGCAACGACGTGAGCACCCGGACGATCGGCGGCTACTACTCTCTGGCGATGACTTCTCTCCCTCTTTCCGGAACACTCGCCGCCAACACCACCGAGCAGAGCATGGCCAACGGAGAGTTGACGATCAACAGTTTGTCGCTCGGAATCGGCTACCGTCTGCTGAATAACCGGTTGCAGCCCTCTCTGAGCGCCTCGGCATCACAGAGCACTCTTTCGGAGAACGAACCGCAGACCAGAGTTTCGTTCCGGATCGGAACCCGCTGGGAGATCCTCGAGAATCTGCATCTGGACCTGAGTGCATCGACCGACCTCAACACATACAGGGGGGGCACGGCGGAGCACTCGGTGACCGAGAACTTCATCCGGACCTCCGTGACGAAAGGGTTCTGAGAACATCTGCGCGAAAGTCTTCGCGGCAACACCACCACCTGCATCAGCTCAAACGACGCAGTTCCGGCAAACGGAACCGCCGGGAGGAGTCCGGCCGAAGATGAAAAAACGGAAGGCAATGGAAGTGCAGGCATCGTTTCCCCTTCGGGTAGTCAAGGCCGGGGGAATTCGTAATCGCCGAAGAATAGATTGAATGCAGTGCGAGAACAATACATGCAAACCATAATCAACGGAATCCCGCAGCGATGAGAAGAGAACGACAACTGCCGATACGCCTGGCCTGTCTGCTCCTGTTCGGAGCCCTGGTCTTCGTCCCGGCACTCGCTCAGAGCCAGGTGAGGCTCTCCCTGACGATGTCCCCGAGACCGAGTCCCTATCTTTCCGACTGGTCGTCGAAGAAAGAGACGGTGATCCTGACGGTCACCAACACAACGGCGGAAACCTTTGCCGCCCGGTTCGACGCACAACTGACGCGTGACGGATCGCAGGCGGCCGAGACGAAATTCGCACAGATGCCGACCGTACAGATCCCCCCCGGGGTCAGCACGTTCTTTGCCGACCAGATACTTCCGGGGAACGCCGTGAAGATCTACGGCAACGCACAGGAGACGGCCGTCCGGACAGGAATGCTCCCGGCCGGGTCGTATCAACTCTGTGTGAATCTTCTCGACGCAACCGATCCGTCGAAAAAGCTGGCCTCGATTCCATCGTGCAAAAATTTCAACCTGACCGGATACCAGCGACCGCAACTTATCTCTCCCGCCGACAAGTCCCAGGTGGGAAGGACCATGCCGCCGACGTTCCGGTGGGTGCCGGTCGTGCCCACTCCGTCGATTCCGGTCCGCTACCGTCTGATGGTTTTTGAAGTCCTCAAGGGGCAGACGCCGATGCAGGCCTTCCAGACGAATCAGCCGATCATCAACCGGTTTTCCGATCTGCACAACCAGATGATCTGGCCCCACGACGTTCCCTTCCCCGGTACTGCCTCCGTACTCGTCTGGACCGTTCGTGCGATTGACGAGAACGGTCAGCCGGTAGGGGAACCGGACGGCTACGCACAGCCCTTCAGCTTCACGATCGCCTCTTCCACCGGTCACGACACCACAGTGGTCGGCAACGGCGGGAATCAGGGGACGGGGAGTGATACCGCAGCGGGAGGAGGGACCGGCACGGGAGGGACGGGGACGATCGGCGGCAACATCGGCGTCATCATCTATCCCGGTTTCGTCGATCCCTACGAACTCACACCGAAGAAACCGACCCCCTTCGCCGGAACGGTGCGGGATGCCTACACGAATTTTCCGGTGGCAAACGCCACCGTCCGGTTCACCTACGTCAAGCAGACGATTCAGGGATTCAAGGAGCAGAGCGGGAAGCTGACGGCAAAGACCGACGCAAGCGGCCGGTTCTCCTTCCCGGCCGTCTCCGCCCCCACCTTCTTCAGTCTTCGGGTAACCCGCGAAGGCTACAGTCAGAGCTACGAGATAGGTCCGGCACAGAAGATCGAAGGACCGATCGACAACTATGCCGTCCTGATGAAACCGGCCCGGCTGTCGATGATCGGGATGGTGAAGGACAAGAAGACGAACAAGCCGGTTCCCAACACCGTGGTGGAACTCTGGAAGCGTCCGCAGGTCGTCTGCGCCGCCTGTCCCCCCAATCCTTTCTTCCCGAACGGCATACCGAGCGGCGGGGGGATCAACGGCGGGGTCTACTCGCAGATTCCCGCCCAACTGGTGGCATCGACGAAATCGCTCGACATTGAAGAAGGTGAATCGGGAGGCTTCCAGATGGTGAAGCTGTGGGGGAAATTCGTTCTGAACGAAGGCTCCTTCACGTTCAGCGATCTCCCCTACTCGAATCAATACTATCTGAAGGTTCGCCATCCCCACTACAAATCCTATGAGTCCAACGACATCCCGGTCGGTATCTCCGACACGATCAATCTCGGCGATATCAAAATCGACGGGAAGCGGGGGACGATCAACGTGACGGTAAAGGACAAGAAGACCGGCAAGCCGATCCCGAACGCAACCGTCAAGGTCTTCCCCGACGTCGGAAGTCCGGCTCCGATGATCCCGGCCGGTTCCGGCGGCGGCATCCAGGTGAGCGGAGGATGGAATCCGGCGATCGGCGCGATGACGATGCAGGGAGACTACAAGGAATACGTTCGGGCCGGTGCGAACAACCGTCCGTACGTTCCGGCAATCGGCGGAGCGTCCGGCGGCGGAACAGGAGTCGGCGGATACGGAGCCTCGGGTGGCATGACGGTTGCCGACTGGACCACGGTCTCCAGCGGGTGGACGCCGATGACGATGGAGGGGGGATCGGGCTCGTCGGTCCCCGAGAAGATGCCGACGATTCCCCCGCTCCACACCGGCAAGACCGATCTCAACGGCAAGGTGACGATCACCGATGTGATGGTCAACGATCCGGACCAGACAACCGACCGCTATGCCGTCTGGGTCAGCACGCCGATGTACGGCGACGCCTGGAAACCGGCCCGGCTGACAAGTGACGGTCAGGTGGTCTCGATCACGATTGCGCAGGATAGCGCGAAGGGATTTATCGAGGGAGTGGTGCGGGACAAGAACACGACACTGCCGATCGGCAACTGCAAGGTGGATCTCTACCAGATGGTCGCCGGAAAAGAGAAGGTGATCACCTCCGCCTTCACCAACCCGAACGGAACCTATACGATCTACCCGGTCGCCGTCGGCACCTACACGAAGATCGTCTTCACAAAGGAGGCTTACGGACCGCAGACGAACAACGGACCGATCGCCATCGCCGCCGGGACGACCGTGACGGCAAACGCCGATCTGGTCGGCTACACCGGAAGCATCAAGGTGACGGTAAAGGAGGGGACCACGCTTCTGCCGAACGCGATGGTCCACTCTCCGGACATCGCAAACATAACCGGAGTGACTGCGCTGGACGGCACGACGCTGATTCAGGGTGCGCCGGTCGGGAAGATCAATCTTCTGGTAACCCTCCCCGGCTATGTCGACGCAACCGCGACGGCAACCGTCGAGAAGGACAAGACCGCAGCGGTCACCGTCACTCTGAAAAAACCGACCGGCGAGATTGCCGTGCTGGTCACCGACAGCATCACGCACCAGCCGCTGGCAAACGTGACGGTCAGCGTTGCCGGGAAGTCGGGGAAGACGAACATCAGCGGCATCGCAAGCTTCCAGGGGCTGGCTCCCGGATTGAAGAACGTCTCGGCCGCCGCCGACACGACCGGCGGAGCGGACTACGCCCCCTTCTCCTCGAAGGTGGTGCTGAACGAGGGATATAACGATCCGATCAATATCCATCTGCTGCCGGGATCGCGCATTACCGGAAAGGTGATTGCTGAAAACGGCAACACCCCGCTGGAAGGAGTGACCGTCAGCGTCGGAGGAGTGGCCGGGGTCAGCGCGAAGACAAAGGCGGACGGGACATACGTTCTGCGAAACGTTCCGGCCGGAGTGAAACTGAACCTGTCGGCGACGAAACCGAAGTACATGTCGGCAAAGGATTCGACGGCTCCGTTGCAGACGGGACAACTGAAGGAGAATGTGAACTTCACACTGAAGGATTCACCGATCGATTCGGTCTACGGCTTCGCGATCATTCTCGACACGATCACCGACGCCCCCGGCGGGAACAAGTACCTGAAAGGGAAGTTCACCGTGCCGGACAACAGGCTCTTCGTAATCGACAAGGAGGCGAAGTTCAGCTTCACGTTCGAGAATCTGGAGGTGGACGGAACGACGATGAAGCCGGTGGCCGCCTCCTACCACTTCCCTTACGATGCCGTTCCGATCAAGCTCTTCGACCAGCTCGGCGCGACGATGACTGCCGGAGACGATTTCCTGAAGGTGACCTGGGACACGGCCAACAACACCGGCGCGATCCGGGCGAAGGAGATCGAGCTGAAAGGATTTATCCCCGACATCGTCCCGGGCGCAAAGTGGGGGATGGAGAAGTTGAGTGCCCTCGGGGAGAACACAAACTCCCTCGGCTTCTGGGCCGACGGCAACTTCCACGGTGCGGCGGCGCTCCGCCTGAACGGCAACGAGGCCGAAGTGAACTTCTGGGGCTTCAAGCTGGCGATCGATTACTCGAAGACGGCGATGGGAGAGGACGGCTTCCACTACGTCGGCTCGTTGACGATTCCGAAAGTCAACAAGACGATTGCGATCACCGACCTCTTCTTCAAACTGTCGGGCGAAGGGGATGCCAAGAGCATTGCCTTCGAGCATGTCAAGCTGGAGAACAAGCCGCCGCTGGAGATCAACCTCTGGGCCTTCAAGTTCGTTGACAGCACCATCATCTGGAACCAGCAGGGACTGTCGGCATCCGGATCGGTGATCCTGACGAAGCTGGGGAACCGGACGTTCCGCTTCGAGAACATGATGATCTCGAAGGAAGGGAAGTTCATGGGGGTGAAGATCATCGCCGACAACGCCAACACTCCGATCGAGGTCCTCGGCGCGAAGTTCTACATCACCGGTCTCGGCTTCACAACCGTGCCGGAATCGAAGGACCAGCAGGGGAAGGTGACGCCGGAGACCCATCTGTTCATCTTCAACGGAAAGCTGGAGATACCCCAGTTCAACCAGAAGATCGGATTCGAGAATCTGACCTTCAGCGATCAGGGGGATTTCACCGGAACGATCACCTTCAACCAGTCGGTGAAGTTCTTCAACACGATCAGTCTCTCGCTGCAGGCCATCGAGTTCGGCAAGGAGGCGTCGGGAGCGGGGAGGAAGTTCATCTTCGTCAAGGGGGGCGTCGCCTTCAGCATTCCTCTTCTCTCGGTCCAGGTCGGGAACTTCCGGTTCTTCGAGGACAAGACCTTTGCAGTGGAGGATATCGGCTTCGCCTTCACGGCCGGTCCGGTCAACGTCTCCCTTTCGGCCCAGTGGAACGACTCTTCATTCTCCGGCACCGGTATGCTGGCGATCCAGCCGGTCTTCACGGTCGCCGGTAGTTTCTACTACAAGGACGGGAACAACTGGAAGATCGAGGTGGCCGCAAACACGCCGCCGATCCCGGTCGGTCCGGTGGCGATCACCGGCATCTCCGGCATGCTCGCCCGGAAAAACGGCTACTGGTCGTTCGGCTTCGGCGGCTCGGTCTCGACCGCAGCCGGAAAGGAATCGATGGAACTGACGGTGAAGGTGACCGTGGAGACGACGCCGAACGGTCCGATCATCCAGGGGGATGCCTGGCTGAAGACAATGGGCGTGCAGGTCGGTGAGGGACATCTGACGATCGACATCCCGGCCAAACGCTTCGCCGGTTCGGTCCAGTTCGGCATCGACAAGAAGGCGGTGAAGATCGTCGGCTTCGTCAACTTCGAGGTCAAGAGCGGACAGTACTGGTTTGTCGGCGGTGGGGCGACGTTCGACTTCCTGAAGGTGATGCAGGTGAACACCCAGGTCTACGTCGGCAAGAACTATCCGGGATTCGCCCACACCTTCCCGGTGATGTTCCATCCGGACAACGAGGTGCTGAACGGACTCCACTTCGACGCCTCGACCCTCTGGCCGAAGATCGGCAAGGACGGGGACATGTTCCATCTGGAGATCGGCTACTATCTCTTCGGCGCCTTCAACTGGAACGGCGATCTGGCCGGCGGCATCAGAATGAAGGGGAGCGCGGCTCTCGATGTCTGGATCGTCGGATTCAGCGTCTCGGTGGAGGCACAGGCGGCCATTCAGTACAAGAACAGCACGCTCGCCTTCGCCGCAAACGCCGACCTGAAGGGCAAAGCCTGGGTCTGGCCCTGCGACGCCAACAGCAGTTGCGACGACCTCTGCATGTTCTGTCCCTGCATCCACTTCCACGCGAACTACACCGGCACAACCGGCTGGGATGTCGATTTCCAGGTGGGATGTGATGAATAAGGGGAGATGATTCGGGGGGCAGGGATGAAAATTTTTCGTCCCTGCCCCTGCCGTTATCACGATTCCTTCTCTCTGTAGTCCCCTCCATCGGAATCCGTAATCGTCCGGCAATAGATTGAATACAGGTGAATTGAACAGGATTGAACACGCAAACGAAACAACGGCCTCGCGCACAAGCATCATGACACGATCCATTTTCTTTCGATCCGGAACGCTCGCTCTCCTTCTGACGGGAATTCTCGCGGTCTCCCTCACAGCACAGGAGAGTCTGAACCCGCGCGCCTTCTCCTCTCCCGACGGGAACGTGATCTTCTTCGGCACAAACGCTCTGCTCCACCCGGAGGCTCCTCTCGGACCCCGGGGATGGATCGGCTGCAATGTCTACCGGAAGGCCGAAGGAGAGACGGAATTCCGGAAGCTCAACGACCGTCCGGTCTCCCGTCCCGGTGATCTGAAAGATGCCGAGCGGACCTTCGCACACGAACTCGATCTGGTCGCACTCTCGCTGCGGCTCTCAAGTCGCGAAGAGGTCTGGAAGATGTTCGAGGCCAACGAACCGAAGGCATTGAAGATGACGATCTTCGACACCCGGCTGCAGGAAAAACTTGGTCTTCTCTACCGCGACCGGGAGGTGCGGGAAGGGGTATCGTATGAATACCATGTCCTCCTTGTCGACGCCGAGGGAAGAGAATCGGTGCGGGGCGAGACAGCACGCGTCATCTACGGGTCACCCGATTTTGCGGGACTGGGGCCGAATGACGTGCAGGTTCTCGGGACCGAGGGGAGGGCAGAGATCACCTGGAAGGCAAACCCGGAGGACCGGGGAGCATTCGGCTACCATGTCTACCGGAGCGTCGATTCGACCGGACGGTATATGCGGCTTAACCTTCGTCCGATCATCCTGATCGGCGACCCCTCCTCGACCGAACCGGCCGAAGGATCCTTCATCGACACCGGGCTGATCGACGGGCACGTCTACTGGTACGCGGTCGTTTCGTGCGATCTGGTCGGCAACGAGAGTCGCCGCCGGATCGTACCGGGAGCGTCGGGAGATGCGGTACCGCCGCAGGCTCCCGGTCCGCTGCAGACCGAGTCCTCCGCCCTCGGCATCCTGGTCAGTTGGGTGCGACCGCAGGAAGGGGACATTGCCGGATACCACATCTACCGGAGCACGAATCCCGACTCCCCGTTTGTGCAGATCAACGACGGTATCGTGCCGGCAACCGACACGATCTACGAAGACCGGAAGGCCGGGGCGAACCGGCAGTACTTCTACCGGGTGGTCGCCGTCGACCGGGCCGGAAACCGTTCGGAGGAATCGGCCTATCAGATCGGCTACTACCGGAACTTCCGTCCCCCCCTCCCGCCGCAGTACGTCGAGGCGGTCGGCAACGAGAAGGGGGTGCTGATCAGTTGGGAGAGGAACGAGGAGGAGGATCTGCAGGGATACTACGTCTACCGGGCCGAACACCTCGACGGAGAACTTGTGCAGGTCTCCCCGCTGCTTGACAAAGAGACGACGACGTTTCAGGACACAGGAAGCAGTCTGTCGTCGAAAGGAACCTACTGGTATCTGGTGCAGGGGATCAACCTGTCCGGATCGCTCAGCCGCTTCTCGATTCCGACGGCCGCACGCCCGATGCTTCCGGAGCTTCCGCTGCCGCCGCAAACGTTCCACGGCTATTCCGAAAGCTACGGCAACCGGATTTTCTGGAGCGGACTGGGGGACAACACGATCGTCGGCGTGAACATCTACCGCTCCCCCGCCCCGGAATCGTCCGGACGGTGGGAACGCCTGAACGGCGAACCGGTTCCGGCCCCTTACGGACGCTTCACCGACTCGACCGCCCGGCAGGATGTGGAGTACGTCTACACGATCCGCTCGGTCAACGACCGGGGTCTTGAAAGCGAACCGACGCAGACCCTGTCGCTGGAGCGAGCCTCCTATCCCCTCCTCTCCCCCGCCAACCTGATGGTCACCACAGCAGACCGCGGCGTAAAGCTGGCATGGAGCGCACCGTTCGACCGGCGGGTGACCGGATACGTGATCTACCGCAAGACCGGACGGGAGAAGGAAGAGCGGGTATCGAACGGCGTCATCTCCGGCACCACATTCACCGATCCGTCGGCGGTGAAGGGGAAAACCTATCTCTATTCGGTGGCAACCGTATCGGCAGAGGGGACCGAGAGCGGGGATCGGGCGCAGATGGTCTTCGAGGTATGGTAGAGTGTGAGAGTGAGTGGGTGTATGAGTGCGGGATCACAGGGAGTAAAAACCTTTGTCCTCCTACAGGAATCACCATCCCCCTGGAGTTCATAGAGAGAAGAGTGTATAGAGTTCGTAGAGAAAGGGTGCGGGAATCCGGAATCGCAGGGGGCAAAATCTTTGCCCTCACCGGATAATAAATTCACAGTCATTGATAAAGAAAGAGCAATCGATCATGAAGTCTTTGTACGGTATCCTTCGGGGAGCATTGGTTCTGGCCTTCCTGCTTGTTCTGGCGGGCGGGACCGAGGTGATGGGGCAGAGTTGTTTTACGGTAACAACCGCATCGGTCACATGCGGCACGCCGGAAGGTGGAACCGGATATACGCTGGACCTCGGCCTTCTGAACAACCTTGATATGGTGACAGCACTGGTGGAGTACACGATCGTCTCCCCGGCCAACGTTGCGGTGACGCCCGGGTCACGGACGATCGATCCGCCGGCACCGGTTCCGGATACGATCCGAACGCCTCTGGCGATTACCGGTAACGGAGCAACCGCCGGGACCACGGTAAAGATTCTGGTAAGGATCGCCAACGGGTCCTCCCGCACCGCCGGCTCCTGCTCCGATACGGTCACGGTGGTGCTCCCCTCCTGCAACACCGATTGCCTCAGCTTCATCAACGATACCGTTCTGTGTAATGAAGGACCGAGGGGGACGAACTATATCTACCGGTTCGATCTGATCAACGAAGGGAACCTTCCGGTCCCCGGAACCGATCTCCGTTTCTCGGTCATCTCCCCCGGAACCGTTTCGGTCTCCCCGACATATCGCGAACTTTCAAGCGCTCTCATCGAAGGAGACACGCTCCGCGAGGTCGACTTCACGCTCGACGGCGTCGGTGCGGTTCCGGGAACCGTCGTCACGGTCCGGGTGAGTCTCTGCAACGGCGGCCGCTGCTGCGACGACACGCTGACGATCGCTCTTCCCTCCTGCCGACCGGAAGGA
>CBFGQN010000006.1:0-21508 GCA_965650895.1 uncultured Ignavibacteria bacterium
TCATGTTCAAAGTAGGGGATGGAACGATCACGGGAGTCCGGACCGTTGTTGCGACGGATGGCGCTGGAAAGCTTTTCCGCGAAAATTTCCGCCGCATTATAGCCGTAATGCTCCAAAAGGTAATTCAAAGCGATGACTTCTGCAATAACCGTCACATTTTTTCCCGGAAATATCGGGAGAAGGACGTGAGGGAGCTCAACGTCGAGGAGGGAGACCGGTTCCTCGTCGAGCCCGGTGCGGGTATACTCGGACTTCGGGTCCCACTCCTGCAATTCCACCACCACCTCCACCCGTTTCTGGAAGCGGATCGCCCGGATACCGAACATTTCCCTGACATTCAGAATGCCGAGCCCTCGGACCTCCATGAAGTGTTCGCCGAATCTTGTGCCGGCCCCCATCAGAATTCCCTCCCCCTTCCGCGTCACCATCACCACGTCATCGGCTACCAGACGATGCCCCCGCTCCACCAGATCCAGAACGATTTCGCTCTTGCCGATACCGGAACGCCCCACAAAGAGCAGACCGACACCATACACATCGACAAAGGCGCCGTGAACCGGAGCGTAGCCGGCAAACTGGTCGTCAAGAAAATCGCTGAGGAAGTAGACCGCCTTGGTCGTCTCGTGTTCGGTGGCGAAGACCGCCACACCCCGCTCGCTCGCCAGATCAATCAGGGGCTGGTCCAGCCGGTTTCCGTTGGTGATGATCATGCAGGGGACATCAAACTCCAGAATTTTCTCGAAGGATTTCAACCGTCCCTCGGGAGTCAGACTGTTCAGGTAATAGATTTCGGTGTTTCCCAGAACCTGCACCCGGTGATAGGTGAACAGCTTCGTGTAGCCGGTCAGTGCAAGCTGCGGACGGTGAAGGTTCCGGTCGGTAATCAGCTTCTCACGCCCGATGCCGTCGTTCAGCCCACGTAGCTGGAAACGATCCCGGCACTCATCGGCCAGAAAGCCGACGGTAATGTTTTCCTTGCGAAGTTCCTTGATGTCGTCGAAGAGGGCCATGCGATCCTCGTTGTGCGTGTGAATAGACGTTGTCTTCTTGCAGTCTTCCATTCCGGCATACTTCCTTCTCCATTCAAAGGAGAGGGAATAACTTTCGGCCTCTTGCCGGACTCCCGCCGGAAAGCCCGGAATATACAATGACGCCAGCCCCTCTTCACAGAAAAAAGCCGAACGCAAATAGATGCCACTGAAAACGTACGCTCACTTCTGAACGCTGACAACTGATTGCCCCTCCCACAAAAACAGACTGCCCCGACGGGGCCTTCCGTCGGGGCAGATATCCGCAATGCCGGATAAAAGAACGGACCTCAGAACTCCTCGTTGTCCGGCATCTCCACTACACCCTCACGCACCCCACGTCCTTTGTGCAGCTTATCCTTGTATTTCCGGAGTTGCTTCTCCAGCTTCTCGACACATGCCGAGACGCATCGTTCGAAGTCATCGCCGCTCTCCTTGGCAACAAGCTGATCGTGGTAGACGAGCAGAACAATTTCGGCGATCTTGCCGTCGTTGTGGGCCTCGATCTCCAGAATGACTCGTGCGCTGATGATGCCGTCATAGATCTGCGACAGTTTGCGGATCGATTCTTCAGCATACTCATTAAGCGAAGGACGTGCCTTGAAATGACGAGACGTGATCTGAATATCCATACTCCTCTCTCCTTATACTGGTAGGTAGATACTGTATACTGACAGGATATGCTCCGTCCGGATCGCGATGATCTTTCAGAGACGGAACAACTGCATGTTCATACCGAACGTTATCGTGAATCCGCCGAGGTTCAACACGGCGTCATCCTCTGAAGGGATCAACAATACTTTCCGGCCTATAGTTCGGATTTCCCTGAAGTAATCGCGTGATATGGGAAGATAGAAATATGCCGCTTCTATGAAAATACCTCTGAAGACATTTCCGGTGGTAAAGAAACGGTCGAAACGAAGATCGACACCTGTGAACAGACGGAACGCGGGGGCGAAGCCCGGGGCGTCGACGTTTGTTTCCGGACGGAAAAACTGAACGTTGTCGAACGTCCGCACCCGGGTCCGCCAGACCGGATGCACGAGCGCCCCGCCGATCGAGGCTCCGACATAGGAGGTGAACTGCGAACGGATCGGAGAGAACTGGATGCCGACCAGAATCGGGAAGGCGGTCATCGACATCTCCTCGACGATCTGCGCAACCGGCACCACCGTGTCGGCGAAATCCATTCCCGGCGGGAAGTAGTAGGCATCGTAGATATCATCAAAACCGGTTCCCACATACGAGCTGCCGATCACCAGTCGCAACCGGTCGTTCAGACGAATCCTTCCGGTGATCGTCGGCGAGACGTAGCCTTCGAGCGTCGTCTCCTCACCGAACAGTTTGCCGTACTCGTCGAAGAACGTTCCCCCTCCGGGAGCCGGAACCACTTCCAGACCGAACGAGACGATATCCAGATCGGCCTCGATTGCCGCCTGCTCGGCGGAATCACGTGGAAGCAGGGAACTGATCAGAACGCTGCGGGAGGAGTCGACCTGGCCGTATGATGAAACACAAGGAAGGCAGAACAGAAAAGACAGGCCGAGCAGGAACCGATATGCACGGGCGGATGGATAACAGTGAGATGAGCAACGGTAACTTGACATCATGTACCGGTGATTATGGGACATATCTCTGCCGATCTTCCTTTTCGTCCCGGTGTGTTCTGCATATCTTACCCTTCATCCTTCTCCGCCCCATCATCCTCTCCCGCTCTCGGATGGGCACCGTTATATGCCTGCCGCAGACGCTCGATGGTCACATGGGTGTAGACCTGGGTGGTGCTGAGTGATGATTGCCCCAGCATCTCGGCAACCTCCCGCAACCCCGCCCCGTTCTCCAGCAGATGCTTTGCAAAGGAATGGCGCAGCAAATGAGGACTCTTCTTCGACTGCTCGGTGACACGACGCATGTAGCGTCGGACGATTGCGTAGAGCGTGTTGCCGTCCAGCGGCCTGCCGTCGTTCCGCAGGAAGAGGGGATCGGTCGGCGACCGGTTCTCCGACGGACGGAGATCAAGGTAGCGCAGGACGGCACCGCAGGCACCGGAGCCGATCGGCACGATCCGCTCCTTGTCTCCCTTCCCCAGCACCCGAACCGTCCCCTCGTGACGATTGAAATCCCGAAGACGCAATCCGCTCAGTTCGGAGCGCCGGATGCCGGTGGCGTAGAGCAGTTCCAGAATCGCCGCGTCGCGGATTCCCTCATCGGTGGCGAGATCGGGAAGCTCCATCAGACTCTCCGCCTCCTCCCTGCTCAGGACCGTAGGCAGTCGTTTCTCCGGTTTGGGTGCGGTCACCAGTGCAGCCGGATTTGTCCGGAGAAATCCGCGGGCCGCCGCGAACTTCATCAATGATTTCACCGCAGCCAGTCGCCGTCCGATTGTGCGGCGGGCATAGTTCTCGCGATGAAGCGAGGCGACAAAACTCCGGACCTCTCCCGCCTCCACCTGTTCGACCTCCGGATCATCCGCACCGAGCGCCTCGCGCAGCCATAGATTGAATTTCTTCAGATCGCCGGCATAGGCACGCAACGTCTCCTCCGAACACGCCCGCTCGATGCGAAGGTGATGGAGAAATCGGTCGATCAGATCGCTTATCAACATGTGTGAAGATACGCAGAGCAGAAAGACATTTCCGCCGGAAGAAACGAAGAACCGAAGCCGAGCGACAAGATTCCCCGGGAAAATCGTCCCGACCTGTCCTCAGGTTTTTTCTTGCGCGTCCGACCTTACTTCCCCTATATTGACGGGCGCATCCGCGCAGAGCCACGCCGCCACCGTATTCCGACTCAGCAACGGAGTCCGCCATGTTATGCTCTCGCACATTCCCGACCATGTCCGTACTGCTCGGCTTTGCCCTGCTTCTCTGCATCGGCACAACGGCAACGGCGCAGAACGTCACGGTGATTCTCTCGCAACCTCCTCCGAACCAGTTGCGCGTTTCCGATCTCTGGCGTGTACAGCTTTTCAACAACTCCGATGAGCCGATAGAGGTTTTTCTGCAGGGGATTGCAACGCGAGTGGGAGAAGGACAGATCGTCGATGCCGAGTCCCGCATCTTCACGCTCCCTCCGGGTCGCCTTGCGGTCAAGGGATCGCAGCTCGAACCGATCACGGTCAACCAGTCGAACCCGAAGTATCGGGACATCGTCACGCGGACCGGAACGGTCCCCTCCGGAGAATACGAGATTTGCGTCTTCGTCCGGAGCGCCGCCACAGGCGAAGAACTGGGGAGCGACTGTATCACGCAGATCGTCGAGCGACTCTCCCCTCCGATTCTGATTGCCCCGATCGATGAATCCGACGTGCAGGAAACTCTGCCGATCTTCACCTGGACTCCTCCCGTCCCGGCTCCGGCCGGCAGTCGGGTCAGCTACACACTCCGCATCGCGGAGATTCTCGGCAGACAGACTCCGTACGATGCCCTCCAGTCGAACCCCGCCTTCTACGAAAAGACCGGGATCCCCACAACGACGTTCCAGTACCCCCCCGCCGCACGTTCGATGCAGAACAACAAGCGCTACGCCTGGCGGGTCACCGCATTCAGCAGCAACGTCTCGCTCGGTGAAAGTGAAGTGTGGCAGTTCACGAAGAAGCCGCAACTGCTGATTATCAGCGAAGAGGCGATCGGAAACGTGACGCTTGCCCTGCTGACCTTCAAGGCCGACCGGGTCTTCGGCGGGAAAGGACATTCGGCGGCACTGGTGAAGAATCCGGGAAGCGGAGGAGGGGGAGGAACAATCGCCGCCTTCCCCGGTGCGATGACGCTCGACGCCCAGGCCTGGACCTGGGGGAACAACGAGTACGGACAGCTTGCCACCGGCGGCGTGCCGGCTACCGCCCGCTCTTCTCCCAAATCGGTCGAGTCATTGAATCACGTCAAGGAAATGGCTCTCGGAGGAGAGCACGGACTTGCCATCGAACTCTCCGGCAATGTGGCAGCCTGGGGGAACAACGATTTCGGTCAACTCGGTCTCGGCAACGACAATTCGCAGAACACGCCGAAGTGGATTCCCGCTTTCGTCGGGGCAATTGATGTTGCGGCCGGGAATTACCATTCGGTCGCCCTGAAGTCCGACGGATCGGTCTGGACCTGGGGCTACAACCGGAGCGGAGAGTTGGGTCTGGGACACAAGAACGATCAGAACCAGCCGAAGAAGGTGAGCATCGTGAACGTCGCTGCGGTTGCAGCCGGAGACGGACACACGCTTGCACTGAAGTCGGACGGGACGGTCTGGGGATGGGGAACGAACCGCAACGGACAGGTCGACCCCTCGTTCGGCGCGGCTCCGGTCGTCCTCTCACCGAAGAAGATCGAAGGTCTCTCGAACGTGAAAGCCATCGCAGCCGGAAGCAACTTCTCCCTTGCCCTCCTTGAAGACGGTACGGTAAAAGCATGGGGAGCGAATAACAGCGGACAGCTCGGCAACGGCGAGGCCGACTCCGATGCGAAACTTGTAGAGCTTTTCATCACGAATTTCGAGGTAAGCGGTGGCGGAGGAGGAGGACGGACCATCGGCAAGTTCAAGGCGGCCGACATCGAGAAAAGGGGCTACACGGCGACGAACGTCTCGAAAGACCTGGAACTCGGCTTCGTCCTGACGAACCTGAACGGCATCGTCACGGTCAGCACGCTCAACAACGTCACGGGGATCGACGCCGGCGGAGCCCACGCCATCGCCCTGCGGAAGGACAGCACCGTCTGGACCTGGGGAAACAACTACTGGGGAACGCTCGGCACAGGCGGACGGGAATTCCACACCGGGCCGACCCGCGTCACCGGACTGAACAGTGCGGTGCTGGTCGCGGCCGGTCTGGACAACTCCTTTGCCGTCATGAAGGACGGAACGGTCAACGTCTGGGGAAATAATTTCCACAAGCAGCTTGGCATGAGTGAAGTTCCGGCGACGGTCGCCGCTGAAGGGGAAGACTATGCGACCTCACCCGTGGTGGTGCCGAAGCCGTAGCCGGCGGTCCGCTCCGTCGCCAACGACACGAAGGATAAAATCCGGTCGGATAATAAAAGAGGCCGGAAACCCCTCCGAAGAGAAGTCCCCGGCCCATCGCTACCCCCAATCGACAAAGGCCTGTATAACAGACTGATTTCCGAAGAGGAAATCAACGGTACAATGATACGCCGAAGTCCCACCCGGGACAATGCGGCGATCGGAGGGTTCTTTGTCCGATTTGTCCGTTTTGCGTGGGGAAGTGACCGGAAAGAGAGATGAGCTGGTCCGGAGACAACACGGGAAGGCGGGGATCAAGCTCTTCTCATCCCGCTCAGCGAAACCCTCCGGCCTCGAACATTCAATTCAAGGGAGCCGCCGGTTCCCTCATCGGGAGTCCGAAACGCCTTGAGGCCAATCCCTGTCAGGCATGGATCTCCGGTCTATCCAGAGGGAGGCGAAAAACATCAGCACGGCACCGACGGCATTGAGCAACCACCGGATTTCATCTCCATCGATAAGGTCGAAGAGGCACAGCACCACGAAGATGCCTCCCCCCACAACACCGGCCTCCTTCCATCTTCGCTTCTTCTCTCTTTGACCGGGGACAATGTTTTCCATAGATACAGGAATAAAAAGTTTGAAGTCGGGTCGAACACTTCCGGTTTCGACGCATTGCAGGCCGCTCCCAAGATACAGGAATCCCCATCACTTTACTTTTTCATTGATCCGATACTTTTTCCACATTACATTGGTGCATCGCGGATAGTGCTGTTTCAACAACAGATCTTTTTATAGAAATCATGGTCAGGTGAAGTCCCCTCCACTTCCAGAAAAAACCGTAATCACAAAGTTGTTCATCGAATCGAAGTATGAAGGCAAGGAAGATGGTCCTCCGGGGATCACACTACCACTCCATCCGGTATCATGCCACCGCCCCGTATTGTCGTCGCAATACCGATAGATTCGTCTGTACGCGACAACCTCTTCATTGACAATCTTATTGAGGACATACGATTCCTGACAAGGATCTTGTGTACACTGGTCACACGATCTGTAGGTGACGGTGATCCGTTCAACGTCAGCCGTTGCAGAAACTGAAAAGAGCAGAGAAGAAAAGAGGACAACAAGGAACAGGGAATTCCGCATTGCACACACTCCTTTTAAGATTTTAAAGGATAGACCAACAACTATCGGAGATCGAAGGAACTGCCGACGTCGGAGGAAGACAAGCCGCTCTTGTAGTTCATAAAGAGAGAAGAACCGGTGAGAACCGTAAACTGCAATTGCACCTTCAGGCTTTCTGTCTTCTCTCCGATCAGCGAACTTACGTCAATGGTGTAGCGGTCCCCTACCAGTGTGTCCAGCACACTACCGTATTTCGCCCCGATCATACGACCGTCGATTGTCTCCAAAGTCTTCCCGGTGGAAACGTCAACCAGGCGAATCATGTACATGAAGAACTCACAGTCTTCGGTCCGATAGACCTTTTTGCCGTTGCACTCTTCCAGCACAGGGGGAAGGTCTTTCTCTGTCGAATTGACCATGAAGCGGAACCGACCGTCGAACTCGATTGAGGAAGCTTTTCGATTCAACGTGAACGGTTCGCTGCTGAATTCCAATGCTCCCCCTTCAATCGGGTAAGCCCCCTGAGAAGAGAACTGAATCGGTTGTGAAGCATCCCCCGCATTGACCACACCCTTACCCCACATGCAGTGAAAAGCCGACTGACGGATTTCGTGTGAGTGCTCCGCGCTCACAAAGACATATTCACCGCTTGACTGTGCGAAAGAGACGGCAACGCCACACAACAAGAGGCAAATTGATAGAACGGAATAGGTTCTCATAGCAGCCCCCTATAAGAGAAGAAAGGAAGAACCGAAGTGCTACCAGCCATAACGAATCTCCTGAAGGTTTGGAAGGGAATTGAAGACGATGGTTCACGTCCGTCGCAGCGGATACAAGAACCCGTTGTCTTTATGAATCAGACTTTTATCGGTTACTCTACGCTGTCGGACGCCCGGAATCTTCCTGCCCCCGATTCCTCACGTCCTGTTCGTTCGATAGTCTGCAAGTGAGGAGCCGCCACTGTGGATGTGTTGCCTTACTTCCAATGTAGTGACTCTGTTTCGTATGTGCAAATCTTTTTCACCTTTGATGGGAACAAAATGTGCAATGCCTTCGCAACCATCATTCCGGATATAACAACGGGAACCCGTGATGCTTCACCCGGATTTCCTGTTGTTGAAGTTGCTGGGAAAGGGGATTGTCAGGCAAAAGACAAAGGATTCTGTTCCCTGCACTGAATCCTATACTGGAAATGAAAAATCCCCGAAACCGCGAAAGTTTCGGGGATTTGCGTACTCCCAACGGGATTCGAACCCGTGCTACCACCTTGAAAGAGTGGCGACCTAACCACTAGTCGATGGGAGCACTTTTCCTCCCTCAATTCGAGAGGATCGCAAAGATAGGGGTTTTTGCAGCCCGATTCCAGCCTCGCAACGAGTTTTTACGCGGACGGGAGAGGTGCCGGAGAGGCCGGGCGGGGGACCGGTGCCGGGACGGGAACTTCTGCGGAGGTTTTCGGATTGTTTTGTGGAAGCGTTTCCTTAAGTTTCGATGTCTGCTTCGTGGGGGATGGAGAAGAGGGTATGTCTTTCGGTCTGGATATCGGAACAGGATCGACCGCGGAGGGCCTTGACGGCTCTGCCGGAATTATTCATAACAGATTCTGAAGTGGAGGATGATATGCCGGAATTCGTGAAATTGTTGACCGATGATCAGAATACGGTCACACACCTGCTCAGTATCGACGAGGAGTTCGTTTCGGTCGAGGAACTGGCGCAGATGATCTACAAGGGGGAGGATTGCTATATCTCCTTTGGTGAGGGAGAACACTTCCCGATCTCGATGGTGGCGGAGGATGGAAAGCTGGAACCGACGATCGAGGATCCGAGCGGCGAACGGTCGATCTGGGATCTGCCGCGTGAGGACGATCCGACGGAGACGGAACTCGATTTCATTTTTGATGAAATGGATGACTCCGATGAGTTCGACCGCGAAGGAAAGGAACCGACGAAGCCGGATGAGGAAGAACTTGAGAAATACAAATAGCCGGGCCTCTGACGCATGAAGCGACGCCGCTTCCGACCAACTCCGCTGACGCCGCGACGCAAACTGCTCCTTGCAGCCCTTGCGGCAATCCCCGTGCTCGCCGTCTTTACCTTCGGCAATCGCGGTCTGCTGAAACGCTTTGAACTTGAATCCCGCTACGATCAGGCTCACTCGGAGCTCTATCGGGAGCGGGCAATCGGCGACTCGCTCCGCGTGGAGATCGGTCGGCTGAAGACCGATTCGCTTCAGGTGGAAAAACTGGCGCGGGAACGATTCGGTATGGCACGTCCGGGAGAAGAGGTCTACAAGCTGTCGGAGGAGAAATAAATGAGCCGGAAGGTTGCCATCGGCGTCGATGTCGGGGGCGGCACTGTGAAGTTCGGTCTGGTCGATGAGAAGGGGACAATTCTTGAACGGGATGTCCGCCCGACCGGTGCCGAGAACGGACCGAATGCCGTACTGCGAACTGTGGGAGAGGGACTCCAGGCGATGATCGGAAAAGCTCCGGATGCGGTCGGCGTCGGCGTCGGTTTTCCGGGGGTGGTCAATCACCGGAAACAGGTCTGCTGGCCGCCGAACTTCCCGGGATGGGAAGTCGTGGATCCGGCCGAGCATCTGCGACCGATGATCGGGGATTCGATTCCGCTGGTCATCGAGAACGATGCGAATGTCGCCGCCTGGGCCGAGGCCACAATCGGAAGTGCGGCGGGCGAGCCCCATTTCCTCTACGTGACGCTCGGTACAGGTATCGGCGGGTGCATTATCTCCGACGGGAAGATCTGGCGGGGGGCTACCGGCGGGGCCGGGGAGATCGGACATATGACCGTGGATGTCAACGGTCCGATCTGCAACTGCGGTGCGCGGGGGTGCGTGGAGGCCTATATCGGCAGCCGCTATATGACTTCCTATGCGCGCCAGAAAATGCGTCGCTATCCCGAATCGATGCTCCACGAGATGATGAACGGCGGGAAGGAACTGACGCCGCAGCTTATCAACGAGGCGGCCGAGGGGGGGGATATCTTCGCACAGAATTTCCTGACGGAACTGGGACGGATTTTAGGGGCCGCCCTGGCCGGTGCGCTGAATGCCTGCGATCTCCACCTTTGCATCGTCGGAGGAGGACTCTCGCAGGCCGAGACGTTTCTTCTGGGACAGGCCCGCCGGACACTGCGCGCCCGCGTTCTGCAACCGATCGCCGGCGATGTGCAACTCCGCGTCGCCGCATTCTCGGTCGACGCCGGCATCGTCGGCGCGGCCATGCTGGGGATGGGGGACTGAGAGTTTATCGGAAAACTTTTGCGTTCCTCGGCTTGCGTTGCGGCGATCGGCAGTTCACCACGAAGAGACGAAGAACACAAAGGTTCACGAAGGATGAGAGGTGTCGCTTGCACGGGAAATGGAGCGACGCATCTGCCTGTATCCGCCGTCCGCACACTTTCGAATTGTTCCTTTTGAATTTTGCATTCCCCATGAAGTCTCATCGCATCTTTTTCGATAACGGTCGGGGTCACAGACTTGCCGCCCGACTCGACCTGCCGGTAGACGGCGCCCCTGCCGCCTGGGCCCTCTTTGCCCACTGTTTTACCTGTACGAAAAATCTTCGGGCCGTCGGGAATATCAGCACCGCGCTGAATCGGGAACGTATTGCCGTCATGCGGTTCGACTTCACGGGGCTGGGTGAAAGCGAAGGGGATTTCTCCGAAACGAACTTCAGTTCCAATGTCGAGGATCTGGTCGCGGCCGCCGATTATCTGCGCGAAGCATACGGAGGTCCGTCGATCCTGATCGGCCATTCGCTCGGCGGAGCTGCCGTCCTTCAGGGAGCCGCCCGCATGCCGACGGTGAAGGCCGTGGCGACGATCGGTGCGCCGTTCGATCCGGAACATGTCACGAAACTGCTGCAGAGTTCGATCGAGGAGATCGAGCAGAAAGGGGAAGCGGAAGTTCTTCTTGCCGGGCGTCCCTTCACGATCCGCAAACAATTCCTCGATGATCTGGACCGGGCGAATATGGAGGAGAAGATCGGGAATCTGGACCGTCCTCTCCTGATTCTCCATGCTCCGCTGGATAATACGGTGGGGATCGATAACGCTGCCCTGATCTTCCACGCGGCGCGGCATCCCAAAAGCTTTGTCTCGCTCGATCAGGCCGATCATCTGCTGACCGATGAAGCCGACTCGCTCTATGCCGGAAGTCTGATCGCCTCCTGGGCGCGACGCTACGTGGAGATGCCGGAGGAGATCGTCCGGATCGAGGCCGACCCGACCGATAACCGGGTGGCGGTCCGGACCGGAAGCGAGGGGTATCGGACCGATATCCTTGCCGGAGGTCATGCCCTGATTGCCGACGAACCGGTCTCGGTCGGCGGGACGAATACCGGACCGACCCCGTACGATTATCTGGTCTCGGCCCTCGGCTCCTGCACGTCGATGACGCTCCGGATGTATGCCGATCACAAGAAGTGGCCGCTGGAATCGGTGACTGTCCGGCTGCGACATGAGAAAGTACACAAGGAGGATTGCGAGACCGACGTTGAGGGGGGGAAGAACGGGAAGATCGACCGGATCGAGCGGGAGATCGAACTGGAGGGACCGCTGGACGAGGAACAGCGAAAAAGACTTCTGCAGATCGCCGACCGCTGTCCGGTCCACCGGACGCTGCACGGAGAAATCCGCGTCGATACACGACTGAAAGAAGCCGATGGAAACGGGGGGGATGCGGAGCCCTCGTAATCCGGCATCAGCAAATTCTTTCCGACCCGACGGCGCGGACCTTCGCCGCATTCCCCTTGAAACGTCTCACTTCACATTTCCTTCCTATCTTCTCGTTTTTGGAAGCGGAGCAGCCGCAGAGTCTGAACAAGCGGATATGGCCGAGAACGGACAGAACATAACGTCGATCGCCGTCAACAGGAAGGCGCGGTACGAGTACGAGATCCTCGAAAAGGTCGAGGCGGGGGTGGTATTGCACGGGACGGAGGTGAAGTCGATCAGGCAGGGGCATATCTCGCTGCAGGAGGCGTATGTGGTGCCGCGCGGGGGAGAGATGTGGCTGGAAGGATGCCGGATCAATCCGTATGAACACGGCAACATCAACAACCACGACCCGATGCGCTCGCGCAAGCTTCTGATGAAGGGGAAGGAGATCGAGAAGCTGACCCGTCGCGTCGCCGAGAAGGGACTGACGTTGATCCCGCTGGCGGCCTACTTCAAGGGGCGAAGACTGAAGATCGAAGTCGGACTTGCCCGCGGAAAGAAATCCTACGACAAGCGCGAATCGATCAAGGAACGCGAAGTGAAACGACGCATCCAGCGCCTCACCTCATAACCCCATCCATCTTTTTTCTGAATTTTTCCTTTTGAATTTTGCATTGAATCATGGCCTGGTGGAACAGAACCAAACAGAATATCGAGGATCAGCAGCAGAGGGAGATTCCGGACGGACTCTTTCTGAAATGCTCCGGTTGCGGATACATCATCTACAAGCGGGAGCTTGAGGAGAATCTCTATACCTGTCCGCAGTGCGGCAAACATGCGCGGATCGGTTCGGAGGAATATATCGGCATTCTGATCGACGAGGGGACCTGGGAGGAGACCGATGCCGATATGAGGTCGACCGATCCTCTGGAGTTCGTCGACGAACAGCCCTACACCGAGAAGCTGGAGCGTGCCCGGACGAAGACCGGATTGAACGATGCGATCCGGACCGGTACCGGGGAGGTGGATGGACGGAAGATTTCTCTGGCGGTGATGGACTTCAGTTTCATCGGCGGATCGATGGGGTCTGTTGTCGGCGAGAAGGTGACGCGGGCGGCCGATCTGGCGCGGAAGAAGCGGATACCTCTGGTGGTGATCACCGCAAGCGGCGGCGCCCGGATGATGGAGTCGGCCATCTCGCTGATGCAGATGGCGAAAACCTCTGTGGCCCTTGCCCAGCTTGCCGACGAACGTATTCCCTACGTAGCGATCCTGACCCATCCGACAACCGGTGGAGTGACCGCATCGTTCGGTATGGTGGCCGACGTTACGCTGGCCGAACCGGGGGCGCTGATCGGCTTTGCCGGACCCCGCGTGATCGAACAGACGATCAAGAAACGCCTCCCCGACGGATTCCAGAAATCGGAGTTTCTGCTCGACCACGGCTTTGTCGATCACATCGTGCACAGAAAGGAATTGAAAAAGACGCTCGGTCGGTTGTTGAGCCTGATGTCGGGGGAAGGGAGTGCGTGATTGTGGGGGTACGAGAGTCGGCGGCGGCGGAGAAGTTGTTTGCCGGTACGGCACTGTAGGGGAGAAACCTTTGTCCCTCTTCTTTCGATTTGCGAATTACCATGTTGAACTCACGCTCACGCAAAGGGCGCAAAGACGCAAAGATCACCCCTGACAGCTCAAAGTTCATAGCTGACAGCTCATGGCTCAAAGCTGACAGCTCACGGCTCAAAGCTGACAGCTCACCCTCCACCCCAACGGAACAATCACATAACAACATAATGCCGCTATGACTATACCAGATCGTCCCCCGGTTCACGTTATCGGTTTTCCCATGGACCTCGGCGCCGATCGTCGCGGCGTCGATATGGGGCCGTCGGCTCTTCGCATCGCCGGCATCGACAATCGCATCCGTCGGCTCGGGTATGAAGTCCACGATGAGGGGGATGTCCCGGTCAGTCGACAGGAGGTTCTGACCATCGGCAATCCGAATCTGAAGTATCTCGGTCAGATCGCCGAGTCGTGCGATAACCTGGCCCGAAGCGTCAAGCGTGTGCTCGATCAGGGGGGCTTCCCGCTGGTTCTCGGGGGAGATCACTCGATGTCGATCGGAACGATTGCCGGGATTGCCGGACATTGTCGCGAGCAGAACAAGCGTCTCGGCGTTATCTGGATCGATGCCCACGCCGACATCAACACCGCCGACACTTCTCCTTCGGGGAATATTCACGGTATGCCTGTGGCCGTCTCGATCGGGATCGGTGCCCGTGAGTTGACCGGGGTCGGAGGAGAGTTCAAGAAGCTTGAACCGGAGAACATCGTGATGATCGGACTTCGATCGGTCGACTTCGGAGAGAAACAGATTATCCGCGAGAAGAACATCACGTCCTATACCATGACCGACATTGACAAGCTCCGCATCGACCGTGTGGTAGAGGAGGCGCTGGAATATCTGGGAGATCGCGTCGATCACATTCACGTCAGCTTCGATCTCGACAGCGTCGATCCGTCGATCGTTCCGGGTGTCGGCACGCCGGTTCCCGGAGGACTCACCTACCGGGAGGCCCACCTCGCCATGGAGATTATCGCCGAGCGCGGAGCACTCAGTTCGCTTGAGGTGGCCGAGGTCAACCCTATCCTCGACACCAAAAACCAGAGTGCCGTCTTCGCCGCCGAACTTGTGGCATCTGTAATGGGAAAACGGATTCTGTAATCACAAGGGACCAGACCGCACAACACCGAATCATGCCTTCCTCACGATCTCTACAAACTCCAGGAACTCTATAAACTCTACGAACTCAATCTCTCACACATGCTGATTTGCCGGACAATCGAGGAGTTCCGCACATGGCGGAACGGAGTGGAACAGGGGAAGTCCGTCGGATTCACACCGACGATGGGTGCGTTGCACGAAGGGCATATCGCTCACATCCGGAGTCTGCGACCCGACGTCGATTTCGTCGTCGCCTCGGTTTACGTCAATCCCGAACAGTTTGCGCCGGGGGAGGATTTCGAGAAGTATCCCCGCGATCTCCAGGGGGATGCCGAGAAACTTCGTGAGGCCGGGTGTGACGTCCTCTTCTATCCGGGGGATCCGGAAATGTATCCCGAGGGCTACGTCACATACGTCACCGTCGAAGGTATCACCGGCCGGTATGAGGGGGCGTCCCGTCCCATGCATTTCCGGGGTGTTGCCACCATCGTCTGCAAGCTCCTGAACATCGTTCGACCGCAGATCGCCACATTCGGCGAGAAGGATGCGCAACAGGTTGCGGTGATCAGGCGGATGGCGCTTGATCTGAACATGGAGTCGGAGATTCGTCTGATTCCAACGGTGCGTGAACCGGACGGACTGGCGATGAGTTCGCGCAACGCCTATCTGTCGGATGAGGATCGTCGCGAGGGATTGACGATCCATCGTGCCCTGCTGAAGGGGAAAGAGTTGATCGCTGAGGGGGCCTCGATCGATTATGTGGAGAAGGAGATGCGGGAGACGATCTCCCCGAACTTCGAGATCGATTACTGCGATATTATCGATCCCGACACGTTCGACAAGCCCCGGAATGAGGGGGGAGCATTGCTGGGGATCTTCGCCGGTCGCATCGGTATGACCCGCCTGATCGACAACATGAGGCTCCGGTGAAACCGGTCGGTTGCCGCCGCGATTTCTTACCCTTTGCAACTCCCTGTTATTGCTGCAATCGCTTACCCCTTCGGCACGTCAATCAGCCGGAACTTTCTTAAGTTCAGCCCGCTTTATTTCACCTCTTGGTTGATTTTTTACAGGAGAATGAGTGCAATGCAACGCTTCATGTTCAAGGCAAAAATTCATCGGGCGACGATCACGCAGGCCGACCTCAACTACGAGGGGAGTCTGAGTGTGGATCGAACCCTGCTGGAGGCGGCCGATCTCCTCCCCTACGAGAAAGTATCGGTAGTCAACATCAACAACGGAGAGCGCCTTGAGACCTACGTGATCCCGGCCGAGGCGGGGAGTGGCGTTATCTGTCTGAACGGGGCCGCCGCCCGCAAGGGAAGTCCGGGAGATCTGATTATCATCATGTCCTACGCCATGATGAGCGATGAAGAGGCAAAGTCATACCGGCCGACCGTTGTCCATGTCGATCGGAAAAACCGGATTGTGGAGATCACGCACGAGCAGGTTGCCGGCAAGGAGTACGAATATGTCTGATCTGGTCGCCGTGGTGATGGCCGCAGGGAAGGGGAC
This sequence comes from uncultured Ignavibacteria bacterium, assembly GCA_965650895.1. Classification (GTDB taxonomy): domain Bacteria; phylum Bacteroidota; class Ignavibacteria; order OLB7; family OLB7; genus JAGWAZ01. The sequence goes on from CBFGQN010000006.1 coordinate 16,026, forward strand.
CCGAATGAATGATCCGGAACGGGCCAAGGTGATGTTCCCGGTCGGGGGACGTCCGATGATCGGACACGTGATAGAACGGGCGTCGGATTGCGGAGCCGAACGGGTCATTCTCATTGTCGGCTATCAAGGGGAGACCGTTCGCAACTGGGTAAGCGAACAGTTCGCCGAGGGGAAGATCGATTTTGCCGAGCAGCGTGAACAACTCGGCACCGCCCATGCCGTGATGCAGGCCGCACCGATGCTGGAAAACTTTTCCGGTAATGTCCTTATCCTCTCCGGTGATGTTCCGCTTCTTTCGGCTGAAACGTTGAACGGATTGATCGATCTGCACCGCGAACGTGAGGTTGCCGGGACGCTCCTGACGGTGGTTGCTCCGAACCCGACAGGGTACGGCAGGGTGATCCGGGGAGAGGACGGAAGCGTCTTCCGCGTTGTCGAGCACAAGGATGCGAACGCCGAAGAGCGGATGGTCGATGAGATCAACGCCGGTGTCTACGTCTTCCGTTCGGCCGATCTGCTTCAGTCGCTTCCACGGGTCAGCAATAACAATGCGCAGGGGGAATACTATCTCCCCGATCTCATTTCGATTCTCCTTGAAGACGGGTTGACGGTTGCGGCTTATCGCTCGGAGAACTTCAACGAAATTCAGGGAATCAATACGCCGGAGCAGCTTGCCGAAGCCGATCTGGTCTATCGGCATCGGGTGATCGGAGAGGAAGAGTAGGGAATCGGAATTTTCGATTCCCGATGTTCGATTGACGAATGAAAGCCATGCAATTCTGCTCTGGATCGGCGCGGGATACGCTTCGTGATTTCTTTGTGTCCGCCGCGGCGGATGCCTTTGTGTTTTTCTTCTGTTACCGCAAAGACATAATCCGCCACGGCAGAGAGCTACAAAGATCACCCGGGATCGTTAACTCGTCCCTCTCACATCACAAAAGAATGGAAGCATGAAAGTTTCGCATATCGGTATTGCCGTTCGCTCGCTTGAGGAGGCCGGGATCAACTACGCATCCCTTTTCGGTGATGAGGATCTTCATCGCGAGACCGTCGAGGAGCAGGGGGTGGATGTCCTCTCCTTCCCGGTCGGCGATGCGGTTATCGAACTGACGGCGGCCACAAGGGATGACTCGCCGATTGCGAAGTTCATCGAGAAGCGGGGAGAAGGGATCCATCATATCGCCTTCGAGGTGGAGGATTTGCAGGCCGAGCTGGATCGACTGAAAGCGGTCGGCATCAAACTGATCAACGAAACCCCGAAAGAGGGTGCCCACGATATGCTCATTGCCTTTATCCATCCCTCAAGCTACAACGGTGTTCTGGTCGAGCTTTGCCAGAAGAAACCGGCCTGATCTTTTCTCTCCGCCTTTTTTTCCTCCGGACAAAACGTCAATCTGAACTTGCCGGACAGTTGTCCTCTCGCCGTTCGATTGAACCGTGCGATTGGTGATTTCTTCGTGTTCTTCGCGGTAAAACAACCGGAAGGATCGGTCAAAACCTGCAGAATCGTGAATTGATTCCCTTCACAACGAACCCCGACGGCATAATTGTTGTTTGAAATGGCGTGTACAATGCTGTCAATCAACAGAGGAGTCGACGATGAAGATCTTCTACGTTTTTACTGCTTTTTGCCTGTTCGCTTCGCTATCTCTTATTGCGCAGGAACCGATAGAAACCCGCACAGTGGTCACCGGACTTGATGTCCCGTGGGAAATCCTCTGGGGACCGGATGACCGGATCTGGGCTACGGAGCGGGAGGGACGGGTGATCCGCGTTCACCCTGAAACCGGGGAAACCGTGGAAATCCTGCAGCTTGAAGATGTCTACAGTCAGGGGGAATCCGGATTGCTCGGCATGGCGATTGCCGAGGAGGGAAGGACGACGCGCGTCTTTCTCGTCTACACATATCCGACTCCAGGGCCGACCCTCGAGCGACTTGTCCGTTATGATTATAACGGGACGTCGCTCGGCAACCGGACGGTCATTCTGGAGAACATTCCCGCTTCCACAATCCATGACGGCAGCCGTCTGGCGATAGTCGGAGACAAGCTTTTCATGACGACCGGAGATGCGGCAAATGCGGAGAATGCGCAGGAGATGCGGAGTCTCTCGGGAAAAACACTTCGCTTCAACCTCGACGGTTCGGCCCCCGCGGACAATCCCTTTGCCGATGTCCCATCCCCCTACAATCTGATCTGGACGCTCGGTCACCGCAATGCGCAGGGACTTGTCTATGGCCCGAACGGTATCCTCTATTCATCCGAACACGGTCCGGACGCCGAGGACGAGCTCAACATTATCATGGAAGGGAGAAATTACGGCTGGCCTCTGGTGGAGGGGGAATGCGATCAGCAGGAGGAACTGGAGGCGTGTGAAGAACTGAACGTCGCCGAGCCGATCATCTCCTGGACGCCGACGCTGGCGGTCTGCGGACTCGACTATTACAACGCCGACGCCATTCCGGAATGGAAGAATTCGCTTCTGCTGGTGACGCTCAAGGAGCGTGACCTGCGGCAATTGCAGTTGAGCACGGACGGGCGTTCGGTGATCGAGGAAAATATCTACTTCAACGGAGACTGGGGAAGATTGCGCGATCTCTGTATTTCGCCCGACGGGAGAGTCTTCGTTGCGACAAGCAACCGTGACGGACGGGGTTCGCCGACAAGGGATGACGACCGGATCATCGAGATCAGCTCCCCGGAGCTGGGAATCGGTCCTCCCATGCTTCCGGCGGAGTCGGTCTGTGCCGGCTCCGAAACCACGGTCGGCTTCAGCATCGACGGCGATTTCCCCGTCGGTACCGAGTTTGCGGTCGAGCTCTCCGACAGCAACGGAACCTTTGCTCTCCCTTACGAGATCGGTTCGATGTTTCTCGCTCAGGATGAGGGGCCGGAACTTGACGTTGCGGTTACCTTCCCTTCATTTGGAGAGGTTCCGCTCGCAGTGCGGGGACATCGTATCAGAGTGGTTGCCGATGATCAGGGAAATGAAATGTTCGGCCCTTCAAGTCCGGTCCGTTTTTTTGCTCCTCCCGGGTTTGTCGTCTTTCCTGTGGCGGGGCGATTGTGTGGTGATGAAGACAGTGTGCAATTACGTGTGGAGCCATTGGCGGACAGCGCCTCGATCCGTTCGGCGGTGTGGTCGAATGGAGCGGTCGGTCTGACCACGTTTGTTCACGACAGTGGAACGTACGGCGTGACGGTGACCGATACCAACGGCTGCAGCTACAGTATATCGATCCCGGTTGAGAAGAACCCGCAACCGACCGTCTCCATTGCCGCCGACAAGCTGGAATTCTGTGAGGGAGACAGTGCCGTTCTTGTGGCCGAAAGTGAGGATGCCCTGGTTTTCCGGTGGTCGACGGAGCAGTTCGGTAACCGGATCGTTGTAAAGACCGGAGGAACGTACTGGCTTTACGGAGTCAACGGGTTTGAATGTCATTCCGAACGCGATTCGGTAACGATCACTGTGCATCCGCGTCCGCCGGTTCCGGTTGTGCAGCGCAACGGAGATACACTCACAGCAAGCGTCGCAGCCGTCGCCTACCAGTGGTATCTGGACAGTCTGGCGATTCCCCACGGAACGGATCGGTCTTTCTTTCCGATCGCCTCCGGTCGGTATCAGGTGGAAGTGGAGAACGTGCAGGGCTGCCGATCGATCTCCGGAGTCTATCAGTTTGACCTCAGCAGTGTGGCCGATGGGGGAGCGTCGGACGAATCCCTCTCCATCTATCCCCATCCGGTCGGTTCCACACTGCACATACGGTTGCCTGAACAGGTACGGGGGACTGTGGCGATCACCATCAGTGATATGAGCGGTCGGCGTATTCTCGAAGTCGAGCGGATGCCGGAAGGGAAGACCGGTCTGGAGATTCCGGTGGAAGATCTTCCGTCCGGGGCATACGTCCTGCGTCTGGCCGGAGGGGGCGTTGATCTGATGCGGACGTTTCTGAAGGAGTGAGCCTATTCAATCTGTCAGCCTTTATCTCTTTCCGACTCTGCCGGAAATGTCAGCCGACGTTTCCGGCAGATCATTTTTGTAGAACAACGTACAGTCCTTCCTCGTGTGTTGCTCTTCCTTCAATGTTTTGATGCTGTCAAAATGTTCGTATCTTGAACGAATTATGAAGACGACAGCCCTCACCATGCCATATCCTGTCATGTAATGTCCGGTCGGTCCTTGCCTGGGGGGAGAGGTCCGCCGGAAGATTTGCACATAGGGAATCAATCAAACGTAAACAGCCTGCACGGGAGGTTGCCTTTTCGTATCCGAGATCGGATACGGTAAGGATTGCTATAACCAAACGAACTGAAGGAGGAAATCCGGATGAAAGTAGGTAGGTTACTGAGTGGAGCAGTGGCGGCGTTGCTGTTGCTGCTGATCGGCGTAGAGGAATCACGGAGTCAGCCGGTGTCGACGTGGGTCGATACGTGGCCGACGGGCACGGGCGGGATCAAGCCGATCTTGGATACGTTGGAGAATCCGCAATACGATCCGTGTACGGAGATCACCGATTCGATAGTGACGTTGGGTTATGAGGCGGACACGAGTTTGGGGATCGACAGTTGCAATTGGACGGCGTGGCCGAGTGGTCCGAACTGTGCATGCGGTGGTTTGTATCCGGGCGGTCCGGATTTTTACCGGAGTACATGGGGCGTGAATTATGACCCGGCATATTTTGGTTGGGTGTCGGATACGTGCGACCATGAAAACCCGACGTGGACGGGAGGAGGGGCACCACAACCGAGGCACTTATACGACGTGCCTTGCTGGTACGAGACGGATTCAACGGACCCGAATCACCCGGAGTTGAACACGGGATGTCTGACGTTGCAGTTCGGTGTAACGCACTGCCAGACCGGGAAACACACGGAGATGTTGCAGTTTGATTTCTCGAACTATGCGGGGGCGTGTTTTGGGGACGCGGTGAGGATTGTGAATGTCACCGATCCGGAGGATCTTGATACGTTAGCCTTCTTCGAGAAGGACTCGACAGGTGTTCCTATCGGGAATAGCCGGTTCTTTTTAGACTTGACCGGGAATGAAATAGCACCGGCTCCTCCGTGTGCTCCCCGTATTTTCAAGTTTGAGATATGCGGGTTGTGGAAAGAGGGAAGGAGTCCAGCGGAACATGAGTGCGCGGCGGTGTTTGAGGTGACGTTCAGGAATACGGATATTTCGACATGTGGAGTTGTGCCGTTTATCTTTGGCGGTCGTTGTCCGGGGTTGCCGAGTATCGAGCCGATAGAGGGTGATGACGGGCCGTCTCTGAGTTATCGGATGTACTATGATGGAAGGTAGGAGGAAGATCTATGAGAAATCTTGTGGTGTCGTTACTGCTGTTCTGTAGCTCTGTTCCGTTGTGGGGACTATTGCAGATTGAACCGGACCCGGTGGACTTCGGAGATGTGGGAGTGTCGTTTTTGGGAATGCCGTATGAGCGTGGATTTATTATCCGGAACGTGTCGGATAGTACGTGGTCG